>JBDHQY010000156.1:0-6250 GCA_039807315.1 Steroidobacter sp.
CGCTGTTCCCGCTCGCGCCGCAGCTCAGGCCAGCGTTCGAGATAGGCTGCGAGAACATTGCGGTCCGGCGCATAGCGACCGAACGCTTCCGCATTGGCGGACCGCAACGCCATCGCGCCGTTGTAGCCGCCGAAGCCCTGCGTTGCGCACAACGCGCCGCCGTCGATGCTGCCCGGCACCGGATCGGCCTGCAGCACGAACGATTGCGCCACCTCCGCCAGGTCCGGATCCGGATTGCGCAGGGTCGGCACGCCGACGGTCTGCTGGCCGAGCAGGTAGCGGATCGCCTGCGAGGTCCCTTTCAACCCGGTCTCGCCCATGCTGTGGCCGTCGCCGACCGCCTTGGGCGTGCCCACGGTCATCGCTGGCAGGGCACCCTTGAATCCCTGGCGTTCGGCGGCCGCGATCCGCGCATTCGCCGCCGTGGTGAGGTCTGTCTTGGAATTGGTGCGTGTGCCGGTGGCATGCGCGATCAGATGCTGGAAGTCGGCGACGCCGTAGCCGTGACCGCGCCAGGCAAGCTCGAGCGCATGAATCAGTGCGTTCTCGCCGCCGAAACCGACACCGGCGAAATGCGCCTTGCCGCCGGCTTCGCCGCTCTGGCCCCAGCCGACGATGATGGAGGTGATGTCCAGAAAATTACGCAGCGCGAAATCCAGCGTCGTCACCAGCACACCCGAACCGCCTTCGCCGACCACGGTGCCGTTGGCGTCGATGTCGAACGGCGCCAGGCAATCCGCGACCGAGCGCTGCTGGGCCGGCGCGCGTCCTGCATTCAGGGCTTCGAGCTTGGCGCGCGTCATCAGCGCGCCGGAGCCGAAAGCGTCGAGAATTTGCCAGTGCGGACGCGTGGCAGCGTCGGCTGCCATCCACAGTGTCATTGCCGGACGGTGGTAACCGGGATAGTCGAACAGCATCTGCGGCGCGACTTCGGAGAATGCGATGGAGCTGGAAGCGCAGGCACCGACTACGTTGAGCGGCGTCTGCGGCACGCGCATGAAGCCGTTCGGCGAGCGCAGTGAATCCAGCAAGGCGGGGTTCTTCAGCGACTTGCTCAGCGAGTACGGCGGCGCGAGCATCGTGCCCACCAGCGCCGGGCCGTGCGAGGACAGCGAATTAGCCAGGCGCATCGCGAATTTGTCGCGCAGCTTGTCGGCATCGTGTCCGATGCTGCCGGCGGCGCGCAGCTCGCCGAGCGAATCCAGTCCTTGGAATGCGGTGGCCGCGGCGATCCGGAAATCGTAAGGATCGGGCAGCAGCTCCGACAGCGCCACCGGCAGGGCGGCCAGTGCGCCCAGACCGGCGTACACGAACAATTGCGCCTGCAACGACGGCCCCAGGCGCGGGTCGTCGTCGAACAGGCCGTACATGTCCTTCAGCGCCGATTCGCGCACATCGCGGTAATTGATGCCGGCCTGACGCCGCAGCCCGCCTTTTTCCAGATCGTGCGGCAGGCAGGCGGCGATGTCCGTGACCACCGCGCCATTCAGCGCCGTCAGCTCCTCGATGTGGCGGATGCCGAGATTCGCCCGCAACGTCTTGCCGTGAAGACGCTCGATCTCCTCGAGCGTGGTCGGTGTACCGGCGCGCTCGCCCTGGGCCCAGCGCAACTGCATCGGGCCGCTCGTGTCGATGTCGACCAGGCCGGCGTCGAAGGCGGCGTAGGCGATGAATTCCCGGGCTCCCGTGACCCGCGCGTTGTAGGTTTCGGTACCGCCGACCGCGGACATCGAACAGGGCGTTCCGATTGTGACCAGGACTTTGTCGGCAGTGAGCACGTGCGTTCCGGCGGTGACGATGGGGGAAGCACGAAGGATACACCGGCCGGTCGGCTGCGGGGCGCCGGACTGCGCACCGGAAGGCTGCGCGGCGCGAGCAGCTTGCATGGCCGCGACCACCACTGTTGGTCGCGCCCCGGCGCGCCGGGGCTGGGAAAAAGGGCATTGCGCCGTGCCGCTCGGCGCCGCGTGCGAAAAGCCCTCTTACAGATGCGTCGCCACGTGCTCGACCTCGTCCGCGCTGCCCAGGATCACCGGAACGCGCTCGTGGATATCGCCGGGGACGATTTCCAGGATGCGCCGGTTCGCGCCGCTCAGTGCCTTGCCGCCGGCCTGCTCGATCAGCATGGCCATCGGATTCGCCTCGTACATCAGGCGCAGCTTGCCGTTCGGCGCCTTGCCCGTCGGCGGGTACATGAAGACGCCGCCCTGCAGGAGAATCCGGTGCACGTCGGCCACCATGGCGCCGGCGTAGCGGCTGGAATAGCCGTTTTCCTGCGCCCACGACAGGTATTTCTGGTAGCCCGGCGGAAAGCTCAGGCGATTGCCTTCGTTCACCGAGTAACAGCGGTTGGCGGCCGGCAGCTTCATGCCCTGCGCGACGCGGATGAACGCGCCGTAGGCTGGATCCAGCACGAACATGTCGACGCCCAGCCCGATCGTCAGCACGAACACCGTGGAGGAGCCGTACAGCACGTAACCGGCCGCCACCTGCTGCGTGCCAGGCTGCAACAGCGCGGCTTGCGAGCTGGTCTGCGGATCCTTGCGCAGGATGCTGAAGATGGTACCGACAGCGCCGCACACATCCAGGTTGGATGAACCATCGAGCGGATCGAACAGCACGCAGTAGTTGCGCGCGGCCGAATCGTTGCTGCGCAGGATCACCGGTTCCTCGTTTTCTTCGGAGGCGACCACCGCCACGCCTTCGCGTCCACCCAGCGTGCGCAGCAGGATCTCGTTGGCGATCACGTCCAGTTTCTGCTGCTGCTCACCTTGCACGTTCTTCTCGCCGGCCGCACCGAGCACGTCGTCGAGGCGCGCGCGGCGTACGTGCGAGGAGATCATTTTCGCCGAGATCGCCAGCGCCGAGAGAATCCAGGAGAACTGCCCGGTCGCTTCCAGGTGCCGGGATTGCTGCTGCAGGATGTGGGCCTGCAGAGTGACGATGTCGGGCTGGCTGAAGGCTTGGGTCACGGACATGCGGCGATCCTGATGATTGGGGGAAGGATACCCGCGGGCATCCCTCGTGGTTCGAGTCTCGATGATTGTGTCCTGCTCTTCAGGCCAGGACCTTCTCGTTTTTTCTGCGAACGCGGAAGGCGCCGGTGGTGAGAGTCGCGTACTCGCGATCCATGACCACGGTGCAATTGCGGCCGTGCTCCTTCGCAGTGTACAGAGCTTCGTCGGCCAGCTGGATCAGGCCTTCAACGCGCCGGCCCAGCTGTGGTTCCACGCAGGCGGCGCCGATGCTGAACGTGACGTGCTCCGTGTCGAACGCGGGATGCTCGATGGCGAGAGCGGCCAGATTGGCGTGCAGCTGCCGGCACAGGTCTTCGACGCGTTCGCGCTGCGTGTCGTACAGCAGAATCACGAACTCCTCGCCGCCATAGCGCGCTGCCAGATCCAGCGGACGTCGCGAAGCGCGACTCAGCATGTTCGCCACCTTGACCAGGCAGGCGTCGCCGGCCTGATGTCCGCCGCGATCGTTGAAAGCCTTGAAGTGGTCGATGTCGATCATCAGCAGCGCCAATGGCACGCTGGCGCGCGTTGCCTGCTGCCACACGCGGGTCGCGTGTTCGTCGAACATGCGGCGATTGTGGATGCCGGTCAGCGCATCGCGATTCAACGATTCGTTCATCAGCTGGGTAGCAAGATAATTGTGGCGCAGCGACTTCTGCAGCGAATAATGAATTGCCGCGCCCAGGCAGCCGGCGAAGATCAGTATCGACAGGTCGAACATGCGCTGGCCGCCGGTGAGGCCGGCCAGGTAGCTGCCAACGACATATGACACCAAGATCACAACGACGGTGCGTACGGCCTGTGCCTGCAGCATGCCGAACAGGAAATACGGCGCGAGTACCACCAACGGCATCAAGGTGCTGAACGAATATCCCTGCGTGTTCATCAGGATGTCGATGGCGACGAAGCCAATCGCATGGAGCGGTGCCACGATCTGCGCAGTCAGCGAGAACCAGCGCTCGTAGAGCCGCGTGTAAGTGACCAGCAGCATCGCGAGACAACTGGGCGCAATCAGTGCGAAGCGCAGCAGATTGACGATCTGATCGTGCTGCGCGCCGAAGATGGTCTCGCGCAGCTCCCGGACCGGTCCGCCCATGAACATCGCGGTCAGCAGCGCCAGCATCGGGATCCACATCGCACTGCGGATGCGTGCGCGCACATGCTCGGCATACCAATGCCGGAATTGCGATTCCAACGGTTGATCGAACGACAGTGGCGGAAAGATGCGCGCGAGCGGTCGGCCGAGCGCGATCGGACGATTTCGACGAAGCTTTCCTGGGACGGTCGATGAAGGGGCGGTCATGTCGTTCGGCGGTGCGGATCTGCGGGCGCTAACTTAGCGTGGCGGCTGCGTTCGCACCTTGGCAGCCATCACAGCTGCGCGAGATTCATGTCACAGATTTCAGCGCTCGCGGCGCGTCGCGCCAGTAGCCGGCTCACTGGCGCGACGCACGTCACAATTCACTATGCAGGCACTCGGGCTTGCATGGAGGCGGCTGACCGCGGTCGTTTCCGATGTTCAGGCGGGGCATCGTCGGCGGACCTCCACCGGCAATGAGTGGGGATTCGCCGGCAAGGGCTTATGAGCGGAGCCGCGGCCGGGCAGTATTGGCTGGGGAGCGGCTGTTCCGCCGCTCTCCCCGTGCGTCACGAGGTGCGAAATGAACCGCCACAAGATCGCCCTGCCGGTGTTGCTCATGACGACGCTGGCTTTGGGCGCCTGTCACGATGCCGATTTCGGCAACGCCGCGCTGCGGACCGAAGCCCGCCAGGTCGGTTCGTTCGACTCGATCGATCTCAAGGGAGCGGCCCGGCTCGAGGTCGTGATCGGCAGCGCCGCTTCGCTCACGGTGACGGGTCGCGACGAAGTGCTGCAGCGACTCAAGACCGAAGTGCGGGATGGCACGCTCTATGTCGGCAACGAGCGTCACAGCTGGATTTCGCTGGGCACCGGCCCGCGTATCACCTTGCACGTCACCGTGCCGCAGCTGGCAGCGCTGAGTCTCGAGGGCGGCAATGACGTGCTGCTGACCGGCTTCAACGGTGGCGCAACGAAGCTGCGGCTGGAGGGAGCGACGCATCTGAAAGGCGTCGGCGAGGTACGCACTCTCACGTTGTTCATGGCCGGCGCCGGTCATGCCGATCTCAAGGACCTGGTGGCCGACGAGGCCAGCATCACTGTCGCCGGAGTCGGCAGCGTGCTGGTGCATCCGAAGAATTCGCTGGATGCGACCATGAACGGCGTGGGCGCGATTCTCTACACCGGCAGCCCACGCGAAGTGACCACGCACATGAATGGTCTGGGTACCATCGCGCGTGGCGAGGAGAAGGATTTCAGCGATGCCGACAAGAAGCCGCGCCGGCGCGGCCGTTCTGGAAAACCGCAACCGCGGCATGAGCAGGACCAGCCGCTCGCCGACGAACCCGGAATCATCACTTGAGCATCGCGCAGTCTCGATTCAGGCCCGTGTCCAAGGAAGATCTGATTTACTCGTTCCTGTCGTTGCCGCGCAAAAGCCTGCCCTCGACTTGAGCGGGGACGGCAATGCATCCGAATCAGCACGATGGGTTTCCCCCTGCGCGGGAGTGACGAGTGAATCAGACCTTCCCTGAGGCAGGGTTCCGGAGATTCCGGGAGGAGCCGCGTGCCTCGACCGGTGCGGTTCTCGCACACGAACCGGAGGCTACGCCAGATCCGCGAGAGGAGCCGGCACCTGCCGGCGCAGCAGCGCGTTGCGCGCTTCCCATTGCTCCTTCGGCTCGAGCTGTTCCAGGAAGCGGACCTCGCCGCCGACGTAGAGCGCGATCGGCAGGCCGTCGCGATACAGCACACGATTGCCGGTCAGCGAGGGTAGTTTCGCGCCTGGAGTGAGCAGGCCGATCAGGTTCAGCGGATCGGCGCCCGACAGCGAGATCAATTCAGTGCTCTGCGGTTTGCGGCGTGCGTCGCGCAACAGGCCGATCGCTTCCGGCAGCGCGAATTGCTCGCCGGAAAATCCCGCGATGAATCGTCCACCGCGGATTTCGCCGCGCGCTTCGAGGCGCCGCAGGCACATCAACATGTCGCGCCAGGGCGGCAGCCAGTCCGCTTCGCGTTCAAGCAGTTTCCAGAACACCACGCCCCAGCGACGCAGCAGGGTGTGACAGACGTGCTCGATCGGGTCGGCGCTCTGCGTGTCGCCCCGGCTGCGACGCGCCATTGCCCAACGCCCCGCGTCCTGCATACCGAAGAT
>JBDHQY010000157.1:0-6226 GCA_039807315.1 Steroidobacter sp.
GTTGGAGATGCCTTCGATGGGGCGAATCCGTCCCAGCACCCGGTCGAAGGCTTCGAGGCTGTCGGCGCGCAGCTCGGCGACGATGTCCCAGCGGCCGTTGGTGCTGTGGAGCGATGCCACGGCGGGCTCGCCGCGCAGCGCCTTGAGGACGGATTCGGTACGGTTGCCTTCCACTGCGACGGTCATCAGGGCGCGGATGCGCTGCTCTTCGACCTGCGGTTTGAGTCGCACGGTGTAGCCGACGATGGTGCCGTCGGCCTCCAGACGCGTCAGCCGGTTCTGCACCGTGCCGCGGGCGACCCGGAGTTTTTTTGCCAGCGAGGCGACCGATACCCGCGCGTTGTCGCGCAACTGGGCGATCAGCTGACGGTCGATGTCATCCAAGGCGGCTCTCCTTTATCGATGCGGAAGGCTGCTCATTTTAGTCAAAATGGCATTTTTATGTGTCATTTTGATCAATTAGCCTTGCTTTCAGATCAGTCTTCTGGCTTTTCATTGGCAGCGGATCGCCGGAACACTACGGTATTCCGGAGCCGGGAGCGTCCCGGCGCAGCGTCATTTTCGAAGGGACCGCATCATGGTGGATTACATCGGCATCGAACGGGTTCGGGAGCTGGTGGCTCAAGTCGGGCCCGCGCGCTTCATTGAAGAACTGGCCGCGGAGATCGAGGCGGATTATCGGCGCTGGGGCGAGTTCGACAAGTCCGCGCGCCATGCCACCCACTCCAGCGTTGGCGTGATCGAGCTGATGCCCACCAGCGACGGTCGCCTGTATTCCTTCAAATATGTGAACGGCCATCCCAAGAACACGGCCGCCGGCCTGATGACCGTCACCGCGTTCGGCGTGCTGGCCGACGTCGATACCGGCTATCCGCTGCTGCTCTCCGAGCTCACTTATACGACGGCGTTGCGTACGGCGGCGATGTCGGTGCTGGCGGCCCGTTCGATGGCGCGGCCGTCGAGCCGTTCCATGGCATTGATCGGCAACGGCGCGCAGAGCGAGTTCCAGTCCATCGCATTCCATCACATGCTGGGCATTCGCGAACTGCGGCTGTTCGACACCGATCCGCGGGCGACTACCAAGCTCGAGCGCAATCTCGCCGCTTTGCAGCTTTCCGGCCTGCGCGTCGTGCGTTGCGGCTCGGCCGCAGAAGCGGTGCGCGGCGCCGACATCGTGACGACCGTCACCGCCGACAAGCGCAACGCCACGATTCTCACCCCGGAGATGATCGAGCCCGGCATGCACCTGAATGCGGTGGGCGGGGATTGTCCGGGCAAGACCGAGCTGCATATCGACATCCTGCATCGGCCGGATGCGCGCGTGGTGGTGGAGTACGAGCCGCAGTCGCGCATCGAAGGCGAGATCCAGCAGGTCGACGTCTCGTTCGCGGTTACCGAGTTCACCGACGTGCTGGCCGGCAAGGCCAGCGGGCGGGCGCACGACGCCGAAGTGACCATTTTCGATTCGGTGGGCTTCGCGCTCGAGGATTTCTCGGCACTGCGCTATCTGTACCGGCTGCACCGCGAGCAGCGCGGCAGCCGCCAGCAGATCGATCTGGTGCCGGACCTGGACGATCCCAAGAATCTCTTCGGCGGCTTGACCGAGGGCTCGTCCGTTCAGCGCCCGGCTCGCTCCGCGTCGCTGGCTGAGAAGGTGCAAGCATGAGTGAGGCTGGCGTCCGCACGGCCACCCTGATCGGCGCACCGACGGATGTGGGCGCGGGCGCCCGTGGCGCTTCGATGGGACCGGAAGCGTTGCGGGTCGCGGGATTGCAGCAGGCGTTGACGAATCGCGGGCTGCGAGTCATCGATCGCGGCAATCTGAGCGGTCCGGGCAATCCGTGGCAGCCGCCCGTGAGCGGCTATCGGCATCTGGCCGAGGTGGTCGAATGGAACCGACAGCTGCATGAGGCAGTGTACGAGGAGCTGCGGCAAGCGCGGCTGCCCATTCTGCTCGGCGGCGATCATTGCCTGGGAATCGGCAGCATCAGTGCAGCGGCGCGTCATTGCCGTGATACCGGCAGGAAGCTGCGCGTGCTGTGGCTCGATGCGCACGCGGATTTCAATACTTCCGAATTGTCGCCCAGCGGCAATATCCACGGCATGCCGGTGGCGTGCCTGTGCGGTTTCGGCCCGCGGGAATTGGTGGAGATCGGCGGCCAGGTACCCGCGATCAGTCCGAAATGGATCCGCCAGATCGGCATCCGCAGCGTCGATGAGGGCGAGCGCCGCTTCGTGCACGAGCAGGGGCTGGAAGTGTTCGACATGCGTTTCATCGACGAGATGGGCGTGCGTCACACCATGGAAATGGCGTTGGCCGGGATGGATGCGGATACGCATCTGCACGTGAGCTTCGACGTGGACTTTCTCGATCCCGAGATCGCACCGGGCGTCGGCACCACCGTGCCAGGCGGTCCGACCTACCGCGAGGCGCAGCTGTGCATGGAAATGATCGCCGACACCGGCCGGCTGGCCTCGCTCGACATCATGGAGCTGAATCCGGCCTTCGACGTGCATAACCGCACCGGCATACTGGCCGTGGACCTAGTCGAATCCCTGTTCGGCAAGAGCACGCTGGTGCGGTCGCACGGGCGGCGCTGAGCAGGGCGGCGTCAGCCGCGTCGCCTGCCGGCTCGTTCGTGAGCCGTCGCCGAATCTTTCGCGCCCGGTGTGGTGCGGGACTCGTTACAAGGAGCGCCTCGATCAGTCCGCGTCGGCCAGGATGACGCGGAAATCGTTGACGTTGGTACGCGTCGGTCCGGTCATCACCAGATCCTCCAGCCCGGCGAAGAAATCGTAGCTGAGATTGCGCCGGAGCAACTCGGCCGCCGGCAGCCCGAGTCGTTGCGCCCGCCGCAGCGTCGAGGGGTAGATGACGGCGCCGGCATTGTCCTGTGTACCGTCGATGCCATCGGTATCGCAGGCGAGTGCGTAGATCCCCGAACTGCCATCGAGCGCGAGCGCGAGGCTCAGCAGATACTCGCTGTTGCGTCCGCCGCGTCCTGCGCGATTGCGCACCGTGACGGTGGTTTCGCCGCCCGATAGCAGAGCCCAGCGACCGCCTCTTCGGGCATATCGCCGCGCCAGTTGGTTGTGGAGCTCCGCTGTCGCCGTCGCATCGCCGTCGATGTCGCTACCCAGATATATAGGGGTGTATCCAGCTGCACGCGCGCGTTCGCCGGCTGCTTGCAATCCGTCGTTCGATCGCGCGATGACGCGGGTAACGGCGGGATCGAGTCCGGGAGAGTCTGGTGTCGGCGTTTCGTTTGCCGGATTCTCCAACGCGGCCCGCACCCGATCCGGCGGATGAATTCCGTAGCGCTGCAGGATTGCGCGCGCATCCGCGAGCGTGGTGCGACATGCAACGGTAGGGCCGGATGCAATCAGTGACGGATCGTCGCCCGCTACATCCGAAAGCGCCAGCGTGAGCACCTCGGCCGGATAGGCGGCCACCGCCAGCCTGCCGCCCTTGATTGCCGATAGATGCGTGCGCACGCAGTTGATCTCGGCGATCGTTGCGCCACACAGCAGGAGCTCGCGGGTCGTTTGCTGCTTGTCCGCCAGCGTGATGCCGGCTGCAGGCAGCGCAAGCAGCGCCGAGCCGCCTCCCGACATCAATGCCAGCAGCCGGTCCGACTCGCCCAGCGAGCGAACCGCTTCGAGAATGTGCTGTGCGGCAGCTACGCCATGCGAGTCCGGCAGCGGATGGCCGGCTTCGAAGACCGTGAATGCCGCTGGCATTTCGGTTGGTGGATAGCCGTGGCCGTAGCGCGTCAGAACCATCCCCTGGAGTCTTCCCGGCAAATGTTCCGCTGCTACGCGTGCCATTGCGGCACCGGCCTTGCCGACGCCGAGGAGCAAAGTCCTGCCTGCAATCGGTTCGGGCAGATGAGGCGGAACGCACGTTTCGGCCGAGACGGCGCGTACGGCGATATCGAACAGCTGGCGCAGCAGGGCGACGCGCTCGTTCTCGCGAGCTTCGCGAGGTACGGACGTCGCGGGCGATTGCATCACGATTCGACCAGGTCTACGGGCGACTTCGTTGCGGCAGTCGAGCCTATCGCGCCAGATGTCGTACCGGCACGCGTGCCGAGCGCTTGAAAGTGTTCAGTACGATGCTCGAATGCACGTCGCGCACGAAGCGTATCTTGAGCAGTTTCTTCAGCACCACGTTGCTCAGCGAGGCCAGGTCCTCGACCACCACCTGCAGCAGCAGATCGTATTCGCCCGTCATGGCGTGGCAGCCGACGATCTCCTCCATGGCATCCACCGCGCGCCGGAACTGTTCCAGGTTCTCGTCGGTGTGGCGCTCCAGCTTGACCTGCACGAATGCCTGCACTTTCAGTCCCAGCTGGCTCGGCTCGACGATGGCGGTGTAGCCCTGGATGATGCCGGCCTGCTCCAGCAGCTTGACGCGCCGCGCACAGGGTGTGCCCGACAGCCCGACCTTGTCCGCCAGCTCCACGATGGAGCAGCGGCCGTCCTTCTGCAGCTCGGCCAGGATGGCGGCGTCGTAGCGATCCAGCGTCATGGTGGAATTCTCTAAAAACGGTACCTCAGGTGCAGGTTATCACCAATCCGGAACCTGAATCCTGGGCGGTTTGTTGTTTTCCGCTGCGGCCGCGCAGCTAGGCTGCCCGCCGGACAGGCCCGACGCGTCTTTTTGAGTGAGGAAGCCATGACTGCGATAGCAATGCAGCGTTCCAGCCGACACCAGCCGCCGCAGATCGACTGGCGGCAAGTGGTGCACACCGTGCTGGTGTCGCGGGCGCTGGACCAGCTGGAGGAAACCCGCTTGGTGCCGGCCCGCAAGGTCCTGTATCAGTTCACCGCGCGTGGCCATGACGTGTCGCAGGTTCTATTCGGGCAGATGCTGACGGGCGCGCGCGACGGCGTCGGTGTCTACTATCGGTCGCGTCCTCTGATGCTGTCCGTGGGGCTGGCACTGGACGACGCGCTGGCCTCGACCATGATGCGCAGTGGCAGCGTCAGCGAAGGCCGCGATATCGGCGTGGTGTTCAATCTGCCGCGCACGGACGGTGTCGTGGTGCTGCCGGCCTGCGGTGGCGTCGGCGCGCAATACACGCCGGCGATCGGTTGGGCACAGTCGATTCAATATCGCACCCGTGTGCTGCGCGATTCGCGTTGGGAAGGCAGCGTCGCCGTGGCGCACGGCGGCGAGGCGTCCACGGCCACCAACGGCTTCTGGTCCGCCCTGACGATCGCCACCACCCAGCGTCTGCCGATGATCTTCTTCATAGAAGACAACGGCTACGGCATTTCCGTGAAATCCGAGTTCCAGACGCCGGGCGGCAACATTGCCGCCAATCTTGCCGCCTTCCGCAATCTGCAGATCCTCGAAGGCGACAGCAACGATCCGCAGGCCACGGCAGTGTTGATGGATCGCGCGTTCACCACGGTGCGCGCAGGTGAAGGTCCGGTGCTGCTGCGCATTCTGGTGCCGCGGCTGTCGGGCCATTCAGGCCAGGACACCCAGGCATACAAGACTCCCGAGGAGATCGCCGCTGAACGCGCACGCGATCCACTCCTGCGGCTGCGCGAGCAGCTGGTTCCCGGGGTTCTCTCGGAAAAGACGTGGGCCGATCTGGAAGCGGGCGCCCGCGATGAGGTGGAGCAGGCGCTCGGACGCGTTGAAGAGCGAGCGCTGCCGGACAGCACGCAAACCACGCGCTTCGCGTTCACCGAGCGCCAGGCCGATGGAACGATCGAAGTACAGACACAGGGCGGCCTGCTCAGCGACGGGATCGAGCCGGCTGCCGGTTCCGAAGTGCCGCGACCGGAAGGTCCGCGCATCAACATGGTGGCGGCGATCCGTCGCACGCTGGAGCACGAGCTTGCGAGCAACCCGCGGGTCGTAGTGTTCGGCGAGGATGTCGGCCGCAAAGGCGGCGTTCACGCAGCTACGCTGGGCCTGCAGGAGAAGTTCGGCACGGAGCGCGTGTTCGACACCAGCCTCTCGGAAGAGGGCATCATCGGCCGCGCCGTCGGCATGGCGCTGGCCGGGCTGATGCCGGTTCCGGAAATCCAGTTCCGCAAGTATGCGGACCCCGCGGTGGAGCAGCTCAACGATTGCGGCACCATGCGTTGGCGTACCGCGAACCGCTTCGCCGCGCCGATGGTGGTGCGGATGCCCGGCGGCTTCTTCAAATGCGGCGATCCCTGGCACAGCCAGAGCAACGAAGTGCAGTTCGCGCACGCCATCGGC
>JBDHQY010000158.1:0-6221 GCA_039807315.1 Steroidobacter sp.
GGACAGCGACGCACGGATGCGGCAGGCATCACCTACTCCGAGGAGCAGTACGAGCTGTCGAGAGGACTGCGCTGGCCCGGCAAGGCTGCTCTGGATCGCGCGCTGGGCGCTCAAGCCGTCAGCGTCGGTGAGCTCGCCTTCGAGGATGCCTGGCACGAAGCGGGTCGTACCTTGTTGGATGGCTGGTTCTCCTGGATACGCTCGCTGGAGACGGCCAGGCAGCTGGATGCTCAGGTCGAGTTGCTGCAGGAGCAGCTGCGGACGGTCGAGGCGAGAGTACGAGCCGGAGATGCGCCGCGCGTGGAACAGGCGCTGGCGCAGACCGAGATTGATCGGGCCGCCGCTGCGGTCACGGCAGCGCAGCTCGAAGCCGCCAAAGGCGCGTTGGCGTTGCGTCGACAGTTTCCTGCGCTGCAGGTGGTCGAGCCGACGCTGAGCGATACGCCGCAGGCCATCGAGGAATCGGACGAGACCTGGAAGCAGCGCATCGTGAACGCCAACCATGAGCTGCTGCTGGCCGAGGCCATGCACGAGGACGCCCGGCTCGTCGCCAAGCGCTCGAGCCGGGAGCGGCTACCCGATCCGACCGTCACCTTGCAGTTCAGCAACAATCTCGACGGCAACGACCGCGTCGTGGGCGTTGGCATCGTGATGCCGATCGGGGGAACGCGCCGGCGTGCCGAGCACGCTCTGGCCGTCGGCGAGGCAAGCATTGCCGAGCAGCGCGCCCGTGAGACGAGGCTGAAGGTGGAAGCCGGTGCCGAACAAGCGATCCTCGCGGCGCGCGCGACTCACTCGCAGTGGCAGCGACTGTCGCAAGTCGCCGCGCAAAGCGATCAAAATGCGACGACCGTGGCACGAGGCTACGCTCTCGGCGAGTTCACCGTCGCCGAACTCATCGCCGCGCGGCGGCAGAGCCAGGAAGCGGCACTTGCGGCGGTGCTGGCCCGGCTCGACGCGCTGGAAGCGGCTGCTCGTCTACGCCTGGACGCTCATCAGCTCTGGACGGCCGATAACCATCCAGAGGAGCAGTAGCGCTACTTGAACACGTACTCCAGCGCGATGCCGACGAACACCGCCATCCCGAAATAGTTGTTGTTGAGGAAGGCGCGGAAGCATTCCGCCGGCTGGCGCGCGCGGATCAGATATTGCTGGTACAGCGCGAAAATCGCGGCGATGGCCAGGCCCAGGCCGTACCACAGGCCGAGCTCCAGCTCGCGGCCGGCGAGCCATAGCGCGAGCAGACTCATCAGCTGCATCACGCCGATGATGAATCGGTCGGCATCGCCGAACAGCAGCGCGCTGGAACGGATGCCGAGCTTGCGATCGTCCTCGCGATCCACCATCGCGTACATGGTGTCGTAGGCCATCGTCCACAGCAGGCCGGCGATGAAAAGCAGCCAGGCCATTCGCGGCACCGTGCCGGTGTGCGCGGCATAGGCCATCGGCACCGACCAGGTGAACGCCGCGCCGAGATAGAACTGCGGGATCGGAAAGAAGCGCTTCATGAAGGGATAGGTGAGCAGCAGCCCGCCGCCGACCAGCGCCATCAGCTGCGTCAGTCGGTTGAGGGTCAGCACCAATCCCAGCGCGATCAGGCTCAGGCCGATGCACAGCGCCACGGCTTCGATGGGATCAGCCTGGCCGGTGACCAGCGGCCGGCCGCGTGTACGCTCGACATGGCCGTCGAAATTGCGATCGGCGTAATCGTTGATGGCGCAGCCGGCGGAGCGGGTCAGCACCGTGCCGAGCACGAACACCACGAATACATGAGGATCAGGCCGCCCGCCCGAGGACAGCCACAATGACCACAGCACCGGCCACAGCAGCAGCCAGATGCCGATGGGTTTGTCCAGGCGCATCAAACGCGCATACGCCTGCGCCTTGGCGCTCACGGCAGGAAGTATTTCCGCGACGAATACCGTGGAGCCGATGCGATGGCCGAGCCAGCGCAAGCGGGCACCGAGGTCGGGAGAGGCGGACATACGCGGGGCTTACCTTGATTTCGTCATGCCCGCCTGCGCGGGCATCCAGCTTCGAACACTGCTGGCCGTTCTTCATACCTTGCCGAACTGCTCGCCGCGACCGGTCCAGCGGCGCAGCAGCGGCGGTATGTTGGCCTCATTCGCGGCCAGCATCAATTCGGCGGTCTGCTGTACTTTGGGCAGCAGGTCGGCATCGCGCATGAGATCGGCTACGCGCATCTGCATCAAGCCCGTCTGCTTCGTTCCCAACAATTCGCCAGGCCCGCGCAGCTCCAGATCGCGGCGCGAGATCTCGAAGCCGTCGTTGGTAGCTCGCATCACCGACAGGCGTTGGCGCGCCACTTCGGTCAGCGGCGAACGGAACAGCAGCACACAGTTGCTCTCCGCCGAGCCGCGGCCGACGCGGCCGCGCAGCTGATGCAGCTGCGCCAGTCCCATGCGCTCGGCGTTCTCGATCACCATCAGGCTGGCGTTCGGCACATCGACGCCGACCTCGATCACGGTGGTGGCCACCAGCAGATCGATCTCGCCGGCCTTGAAGCTGGTCATGACGGCGTCTTTGTCGCGCGGTGTCATGCGTCCGTGCACCAGACCCACTTTCAGCTCCGACAGCGCTTCGGCTAACACGCGTGCCGTTTCCTCTGCGGCCTGCGCGCTCAGCTGCTCGGATTCTTCCACCAGCGGGCAAACCCAATACGCCTGCCGCTTCTGCCGGCACGCATCGCGAATGCGCAGCACGACCTCGTCGCGACGGTTCTCCGGCAGCGCCACCGTCTTGACGGGGGTGCGCCCGGGCGGCAGCTCGTCGATCACCGAGACGTCGAGATCGGCGTACGCCGTCATGGCCAGCGTGCGGGGAATCGGCGTCGCCGTCATGATGAGCTGGTGCGGATAGCGTCCCGAGGCTGCGCCTTTCTCGCGCAGCAGCAGCCGCTGATGCACACCGAAGCGGTGTTGCTCGTCGACGATCACCAATCCGAGCCGCTTGAATTCGACGCTTTCCTGGAACAGCGCGTGCGTGCCGATTGCGATCCGGGCTTGCCCGGAGGCGAGGTCGGCAAGCGCCCGCGTGCGCGCCGCGCCGCTGCGTTTTCCGGTAAGGAGCGCCAACTCCAGATCGAGCGGCGCGAGCCACGCAGCAAAGTTGCGACCGTGCTGCTCCGCCAGCAGCTCGGTCGGCGCCATCACCGCAGCTTGAAAGCCTGCTTCCACTGCGCGTACGGCAGCGAGCGCCGCCACTACGGTCTTGCCGCTGCCGACATCGCCCTGCACCAGTCGCAGCATCGGATTGGACCGGGTCAGATCTTTTTCGATCTCGTGCCAGGCGCGCGCCTGCGCTCCCGTCAGCTCGAAGGGCAGCGCAGCCTGGAACTGCGGCAGCAGCGAGGTCTGCGGCGTCAGCGGCCAGCCCGGATCGCGCTGGATCTCCTTGCGCAGCAGACGCAGGCTCAGCTGGTGCGCCAGCAATTCTTCGAACGCGAGCCGGCGCTGCGCCGGATGCTGCCCGCTCGACAGTAGCTCGAGACTCGCGTCCGGCGGCGGTCGATGCACATATTCCAGTGCTGCGCGCAGCGACGGCAGGTGCAGATCCTGCAGCAGCGCGGCCGGCAACCAGTCGCGCACGGTCTCGTTGGCGAGCTCTTGCAGCGCCAGTGCCGTCAGCTGCCGCAGTCGGCCCTGTTGAATGCCTTCGGTCAGCGGGTAGATCGGCGTCAACGAGGATTCGACGCTGTTGGCCGCGTCGGCGGCGACGCGGCGATACTCGGGATGAACGATTTCGAGTCCGCCGGGCCCGCGGCGAATCTCGCCGAAACAGCGGATGCGCGTGCCGCGCGCCAGCCCGTGCTGCTGGGCCGACGAAAAATAGAAGAAACGCAGCGTCAGCGCGCCCGAACCGTCGGCCAGCCGGCACAACAGCTGGCGCCGGCCACGGAATGCGACTTCGGTGAGCTGCACTTCGCCTTCGACCACCGCGCGCTCGCCCGCTTGCAGCGAGCCGATGGGAACGATCTGCGTACGATCTTCGTAGCGCAGCGGCAGCAGGAACAGCAGATCCTGGATGGTCGCGATGCCGAGCTTGCCCAGTCTTTCGGCCAGCGCCTGACCGACGCCGCGCAACGCAGTGACCGGACGCGACTCGGCCGTCGCCGCAAGCGAGCTTGCACGAGCCGGGCTTCCAGAAGCTGGGCTGCGAGGGTCCGGCATGGAACGATCTACCGCGCCGCTGTCTGGCAGCCAGAGCCCGGCAGCGAGATATGAGCTGCGGTCACTCCATCTCCACCACGCAATCCATTTCAACCGCGGCTCCCTTCGGCAGCGCGGCCACCTGGATCGCGGCGCGTGCCGGATACGGCTCCTTGAAATACTCGGCCATGATCTGGTTCAGCAGCGCGAAATGGCTCAGATCGGTGAGGAAGACGTTGAGCTTGGCGACCTTGGAGAAATCCGCGCCAGCCGCGGTCACGATGGCCTGCAGATTGTCGAACACGCGGCGGATCTGCGCTTCCATCGAGCGGCTCTCCAGCTCGCCGCTGGCCGGGTCCAGCGGAATCTGTCCGGACACGTACACCGTGCTACCGCATTTCACGGCCTGCGAATAGGTGCCGACGGCCTTGGGAGCGGCGTTGGTTGCGATGATGGTGCGCGCCATGATGAAAGTCCTGTGAGGGCGGAAGGAAGCCGCGGGTCGCACCGGGGTCGACCGTGCGGACGAAGGCTTGATTCTAAGGACACTGCGATTTGGCCGTCACGCCTGCGTTCGCTTGTCTTTCACGCACGGGCGGAAGTCCATCTTGCCGACCGGATGAGTCCCGCCCCACCTGGGCGAGGCAAGCTCTGCGCGGGAATGACTGATGGAAGCGACTCAGGGCGCCGCCTCGTCCCGTTACGCCAGCATGCGCGTGACGCGCAGCACGTCCGGCATCTTGCGCAGATTCCTGATGACACCGGCCAGATGTTTGCGGTCGCGTACCTGCAGATCGAAGATCAGTGTCGAAGCGTCGCCGTCACGCTCGTCCACCCGCACGTGCTCGATGTTGGTGCCGGTCGAGGCGATGTTGGAGGCGATGGCCGCCAGTGCGCCCATGCGGTTGCTGACGTCGATGCGGATCTCGACATTGAACAGCCGCTCCACCTGCTGCTGCCAGGTGACCGACAGCCATTTGTCCAGCTGCTTGCGGTAGTTGCGCAGGTTGCCGCACACCTCGCGGTGGATGACCACGCCGCGGCCGCTGGACAGGTACGCCATGATGGGATCGTTCGGGATCGGGAAGCAGCAGCGTGCGTAGCTGACCACCATGCCCTCGGTGCCGGCGATCGCCAGCGGGCCCGACGACGGCACCGGCTCGGCGGGCGCCTGCGTATCGGGCGGTAGCAGCCGCCGCGCCACCAGCGGCGCCAGCCGCTCGCCCAGACCGATTTTTTCGTACATCTCTTCCGGGCTCTTCAGGCCCAGCTCGGCGGCCGCGGCGCGTGCGCGCTCGTCGGGAATCTTTTTCAGGGCCAGCGACAGATCGCCCAGCGCTTGGTTCAGCAGCCGCTTGCCCAGCTCCACCGCCTCGGAGTGCTTGAGACCTTTCAGATAGTGGCGGATCGCCGCGCGCGCCTTGGCGGTTACGACGAAGTTGACCCACGCCGGGTTCGGCGTCGCGCCTTTCGCGGTGATGATCTCGACCGTCTGGCCGTTGCGCAGCGGTGTGCGCAGCGGCACCAGGCGGCGGTCCACTTTCGCCGCCACGCAGTGATTGCCGATGTCGGTGTGTACCGAGTAGGCGAAATCGACCGCGGTGGCATTGCGCGGCAGCCGGCGGATTTCGCCGCGCGGCGTGAAGACGTAGACCTTGTCCGGGAACAGGTCGACCTTGACGCTCTCCATGAACTCTTCGGAGTTGCCGCCGTGCTGCATCTCCATCAGCTGCTGCAGCCACTCGGCGGCGCGGTCGCGATACAGACGGCCCTGGTCCTCGCCGGTCTTGTACTGCCAGTGCGCGGCGATGCCCGATTCGGCGGTGCGGTGCATGTCCTCGGTGCGGATCTGCACCTCGATCGGCATGCCGTTGGGGCCGAACAGCGTGGTGTGCAGCGACTGGTAGCCGTTGATGCGCGGGATCGCGATGTAGTCCTTGAAGCGGCCCGGCATCGGACGGTACAGGCTGTGCACCAGGCCGAGCACGCGATAGCAGGTGTCGATGTCGTCGACCACGATGCGGAAGCCGAAGACGTCGACGATGGAGCTCA
>JBDHQY010000159.1:0-6148 GCA_039807315.1 Steroidobacter sp.
GCCTGCCCAGCGATGAGCTGATCGACGAGCACCTGCACGCGCGCACCCAGACATTCACCGCGCGCGGCCGCGACGGTACCTGGCGCCTGTACGCTATCAGTCCGCTGCTGGAAGGCCGCATTTTCGTGATCCTGGGCACACCGCTGCTGGCCGCGATGGGGCCGCTGGCGCTGCAGGTGGCGTGGGGTGTGCTGACGCCGATACTGATGTGGGCGCTGGCGATCGCGGTGGTGTGGTTCGGCATCGAGCATTTCGTGGTGCGCTGGATCGCGTATCTGGATCGCATCACCTCGGCCTACGCGGCGGGGCGCCACAGTGTGCGTCCGGAACGGGCGATCGCCGCGCCTGCCGAGATTCGCAATCTCAGCGAGACCTTCAGCCGCATGGCGGATCTGATCTCGGCACGTGAGGCGGAGCTGCGCGAGTCGCTGGGGCAGAAGGAAATCCTGGTGCGCGAGATCCATCATCGCGTCAAGAACAACCTGCAACTGGTCATGAGCCTGCTCAACCTGCATGCGCGGCGCATTCGCGATCCGCGCGCCGAAGCGGCTTTTGCCGAAGCGCGCAGTCGCATCAATGCGCTGGCAACCTTGCATCGGCGTTTGTATGAATCGGAGAACCTGCAGGAGGTCGACCTGCGCTGGTTCCTGGAGGATCTGTGCGCGGAGCTGCGGCGTGGCGGTCTTGCCGGCCATCGCGACATCGAGCTGACGGTGCGCGCTCCCGATGAAGTCATCGGTCCCGATATCGCCGTGCCGCTCGGCTTGCTGGTTACCGAGGCCATCACCAACGCTTACAAGCACGCCTTCAATGAAAGCGATCGCGGCCGTATCGAAGTGCAGATCGAGCGTGAGTCCGATACGACATTGAATCTGAGCGTGCGTGACAACGGTCGCGGCATCGATCCGGCGCAGACCGATACCGAGCCGGGCGGCCTGGGGCGTTCGCTCATCGATGCCTTCGTGCGCCAGCTGCATGGCGAGCTGGAGATCAGCTCGGAACAGGGAACGCTGGTGCAGGTGCGGTTCCGCGCGCCGCTCGATCCGGCCGCCAGCCACACCGCATAGCGGCATTTGCCATTGCGGCCCTGGTTTTCACCGTGTCGCCTGCAAGGCCCGGCAGCATCTGTGCTGTTCCCATGACATGGGATGCATCCGCGACCCATCGTCTTGCCGCGTAGGCGGTCGCCGATGGAAAGCTGTATATAAATACAGTAGCATCGATGCCTATGTCAGCTCCTCCATGCCATACGGCAAGACCAGGTCGCGGCGCGGTCTCCAACCCGGAAGGTCGCTTCGAAAGCACGCGCAGCGAAGCGGTGGACGACGGCTGGGGCAGCCTGGAGGAGCCGCTGCCGCCGCTCGAGACAACGGTGCGACCGGAGTCGGCGCGCTCGCTCATTTCGCGCAACAAGTCGCCGGACATTCCGTTCGATCAATCGATTAATCCGTATCGCGGCTGCGAACACGGCTGCATCTACTGTTATGCGCGGCCGTCGCACGGCTATCTGAACCTGTCGCCGGGGCTGGATTTCGAAACCCGGCTTTTCTACAAGCGCGATGCGGCGCAGCTGCTGGAGAACGAGCTGGCGGCACCGGGCTATCGCTGCTCGCCCATCACCATCGGCGCCAATACCGATCCCTATCAGCCCATCGAACGCCGCTATCGCGTCACCCGCAGCATTCTTGAGGTGCTGGCGAAGCACCGCCATCCATTCGCCATCATCACCAAAAGCGCCATGATCGAGCGCGATGTGGAGTTGCTGGCACCGCTGGCGCGCGAGCGCCTGGTGTTGGTGCTGGTGAGCGTCACCACGTTGAACGACGAACTCAAGCGCACGCTGGAGCCACGCACGGCATCGCCCGCTGCACGTCTGCGGGCGATCCGTACCTTGAGCGCTGCCAGCGTGCCGGTCGGTGTGATGGTGGCGCCGGTGATCCCGGTCCTGACGGATGTGGAGCTCGAAAAGATTCTCGAAGCCGCTGCCCAGGCCGGTGCCCGTCGGGCAGGTTATGTCCTGCTGCGGCTGCCGTACGAAGTGAAGGATCTGTTCCGGCAATGGCTGGACCAGCACCAGCCGCTGCAGGCGAAACATGTACTCAGCCGCATGCAGGCCATGCGCGACGGTCGCGATTACGATTCGAGCTGGGGCGTGCGTCAGCGCGGCGAAGGCGAGTACGCACGGCTGCTCCACCTGCGGTTCAAGAACGCATGCAGGAAGCACGGACTGACCACCGGTGAGCCTTTCGTGTACGACACCAGCTCGTTTCGTCCGCCGCAGCGCGGTCCGCAGCAGTTGGCGTTGCTGTAGACGCCAAGCACGCAATCACTGCGTGCCGACAGGTGTTGGCAAACTGTAAACGAACTGCAAAAAAGCGCGCTGCCAAAGCCGAAATTCGAGTACGGTTTTCCGGCATTGCCCTCGCAGACCTTGGCGTATACTCGAGCGCGTCGCCGGACGGAGCGCCTCGGCCGGCGTTCGCCAGCAGGACGGACCCGCGCACTTCCTCGGAGAATTACAAATGTGGTCAGAAGTCAGCTGCGGCGGTCCCGCAGAGTGGTCTGTTCCGCTCGCGCCCCTGCCGCTCAATCGTTCTGCGTTGCGCGCTGCTGCGATCCTCGCCGCCGCCGCAACCATGAGCGGCTGCATGACTGCCAAGATCGAAGAGATGCGCGATGCGCCCACCCAGATCACTGCCGATGAAGCCGTGGTGCTGCTGGCCAAGCCGCATCTCGAGGGCACCGGCACCGAGGACAAGTTCATGGACTGTCTGGAGCGTGAGCTGGTGGGCGAGACCGTCTCGGCCAACGTCGCCACGGCGCTCAAGAGCGGCAAGAAAGTGCCGGCGCGCAGCAAGCTCGCCAACAAGCCTTTCCAGATCTACGCCGATCGTCAGTTCGTCGACGCCTTCTATCCCTGGCTGGAACCGAGCACGGCACCGGTCAATCCGCAGGCATTCTCTACCTTCCTGGCACGTCCCGGAGTGGCCGAGCGCATCAATACGATGGGCGTACGCTTCATCGTCTGGGTCGACGGCGCCACGCAGAAGACCGACGGCGGCGGCAGCATCGCCTGCGCGGTTGGGCCGGGCGGCGCCGGCTGTTTGGGGCTGGGCTGGTGGGAGAAGCAGTCCGACTACGAAGCCAGCGTGTGGGACCTGCGTACCGGCGTCAACGCCGGTACGGTGACCACCGGCGTGAAAGGCACGTCGGTCATGATCGGCGCGGTGGCACCGATTCCGATCATTTCGCCGGTGCAGAGCACGGCCTGCGACCGCCTGGCCGGCCAGCTCAAATCGTTCCTGCTCGGCAGCGACGATCCGGACGCGGATGCCACCGCCCAGGCCGGTAATGCAGTGCGGTAATTTTTCTCATCCGGCACTGCCTGCGTTGCGGCAGCCGGCGAACTTCGAGGCGCTGCGCCATGTCGGCCCTTGCGGGTCGCTGACGCTCAGCGCACGTTCAGCTCGAGGCTCGCACAGTGAACGACGGCGCGGCCGCGGTTGCAATGATTGGTGGATGCCTGTCAGGTGATCCCATGAGAGATAGCGCGATGAACGCAGGCCATTCGATGAACCGGCTGCTGGCCATCGCGGTGCATGCCACGTTGATCGGCACGGTGTCCGCATTTCTGATGGGCGGCTGCGCCGGTCAGTCCAGCAGCATGCCGTCGTCGAGCCCGCCCAGCTCCAGCGGCTCTTCCGGCTCCGCGGGCGGCGGCAGCAGCTCCAGCATGCCCAGCGGCGGGTCTTCCGGTTCCAGCGGCAGCAGCAGTGGCCAGTCCGGTGGCTCGTCCGGCGCCTCGATGCCGTCGTCCATGCCGGGCGGCGCCTCGCCTGCCGGCGGCGCCATGCCAGGTTCGCAAAGTCAAAGTGGTTCGCAAGGAGCGTCGGGAGGTGCACAGGGCGGTGCGCAATCGAGCATGCCCGGTGGCGCGCAGAGCGGCTCGCAGTCCGGTTCCAGCGGCAGTTCCGCCGGAGCGTCCGGCGGCATGTCGTCGCTGCCCTCGGGTTCGCAATCGGGCTCGAACGCCTCCGGGGGTTCTGCCGGCGGTATGTCGGGCAGCGAAACTGGCGGCGGCGCATCCGCCGGCGGTGAGAGTGGCGGGGGCCAGAGTGGCGGCGCTTCCGGCAGCGCACGCTCGACGATAGGCACTCCGACCCTGGGTGGTGGTACGTCTGCCAGCGGTGTACCCATGCCGAGCGACGACGCATCCAGTGGCGGAGCGGCTGGTTCCGGCAACGCCGGTGCAAACAGCGCGGACTCTTCTCCCAGTGGCGCGTCCGGCGGCAGCAACTCCCGGAACGAAAGCATTTTCCAGAGTTCCAGCAGCGGTGCGTCCGGTGGGCAAAGCGGCGCAGCCGGTGGCTCGGAGGGTTCAGCGGGCGCGAGCGGCGGTGCATCGACGAGCGCAGCTGGCGGGTCGACAGGCGGCGCGACGACAAGCGCCCGTGGCGGAGCCAACGACAGTGCTGCGAGTGCTGGCGCTGGGTCGGCTGGAGGTGCCGCTGGCACGGCAGGCGGTGCTGCCTCGGCGCAAGCGGCAGGCCAAGCAGGCGGCGGTGCGACAGGTACCGCAGGATCGGATGGATCGGGCGGAGTTGCGGCGCAGACGGGCGGTTCCGCGGGGGTACCTTCTCCCGGTGACGGATCAACAGCAGGCGGATCCGCTGGCGGCGAAACCGGCGGTGGTGCGGCTGCTACGCAAAGTGCGGGTCAGAATGCGACGCAAGGAGGTGGGGCTGCGGCAGGCGGTGAGGTGCCGATCTTCGGCAATGACGGTCAATCGGGCGGCGCGCAAGCGAATGCCGCCGGTTCGCCGGGAGCGGGTGGCGCAGCAGGCCAACAGGGCACGGGTGAAAATTCCTCGCAGGGCGCGGTGGGGCAAGGTGCCGGCGGCAGTTCCGGTCAGGGTGGCTCGGTCGCCGGTAGTGGCAATACAGCAGGCTCTGGTGCGGGCGGCCAGTCGGCTGGCGCCAATGGCGGCGTTTCGGCCACGATGTCGGTCGGCGTGCCGAGCGCCCCCGGATCGAACACCGGCACGGGTTCCACGGCGGGTATGCCGGGAGGAACGGGTGATCCAGGCCCCGCCGGCGGCGCAGCCGCCGGCGGGGCGATGAACGGTGATGCCGCCGGCAGCGGTGGCGTTGCGGGCAACGCCACCGGTGCTGGTACGCCGGGCGGCGCAGGCGGCGGTCCGATGACTGCGTCCGAGCGCATGGCCCATATCGATCGTCAGTTCGATACCTCGATGGGTGTCTTCGACGGCCGCATACGCGACGAGCAGGCTGCGATTGCGGGCCAGCGCGGCGCACGCGGCGGCTCGGGCAACGGGGTCAACGGCAGCGGCAGCGCCGCCGAGGACGGATCCGGCGGTAACGGCAACGATTCCGGCGCCAGCGCAGGTAGCCGGGACGGTCAGGGTGGGCAAGGCGAGGGACAGGGAGGTCAAGGCCAGGCCGGCCAGGGCCAGGGTCAAGGCAGCGCCGGCAATGCGTCCGGCCAAGGTCAGGGCGGCAATCGCAGTGGCGGCGGTGGCGGCTATGGCGGCGGCGGTGCCAAGGGAGGCAGCGGCCCGAATACGGTTCCCGCGGATATCCCGGACGGCAGCGACGATGATGTCGTGGCGCGGCAGCTGCGCGAAGCCGCCATGGCGGAGACCGATCCCGAGTTGCGCGAGAAACTGTGGAACGAGTACCGCCTCTACAAGAAGGGAAAGTGATTGCACGCACCGATCAACCAACGAGTTCGTACGCCATGAATCGCCCAATATCGCTGGTTTGCCGGCCCCCGTTCGCGGTGGTGATCCTTGCCATGGTGGCGCTGGCGCTCGGCGGCTGCATGACCCGTGAGACCCGGCCGTTGCCGCGACTCACTGCGATCCAGGCGTCCAGCGAAATTCCCGAGGGCCAGCTGCTCGACGTGGGCGTGCGGTTGTTCGACGAGAACGTGCCGGCGGACGAAAAGGTGCAGGAGAAGGAGCGTATCTTCCCCGACGTGCGCAAGGCGGAGGCACGCTATTTCGCGATGCAGCTGCGCAATACCATGGAAGGCACCGGCCAATGGGGCCAGGTGCGGGTCATTCCCGCCGATGCCGATGCGCTCGACGTGCGCGTCTCCGGCAAGATCCTCGAATCCAACGGCATGC
>JBDHQY010000160.1:0-6109 GCA_039807315.1 Steroidobacter sp.
CGCAAGTTGAGCGATCTGCCCACCTACGCGCAGGAGCTGGTCAGGCATCTCGCCGCACCGGCCGAGATACCGCTCGCCTCAGCCCGCGCGCGCTGACGTAGTAATCCACACCCCTGCCATCACGATCGCGCCGCCGAGCAGCGCCTGCATCGACAACGGCTCGTGCAGCACGACGATGCCGGTGAGGACACCGACCACCGGAATGAGATTGGCGAACACGCCGGCCAGGCTGGCGTCCACGTCCCGCAACGCCAGGTTGTACAACAAATAGGCCAGTCCCGAGGCGCCGACGCCGAGATACAGGATCCGCAGCCACGCGGCCGGCTCGAGCCGCGGCAGCGGCTGGCCGGCAAGCTCGAACACCGCCACCGGCAGCAGCAGCAAGGCACCCGCTGCCATCATGCCGGTGGTGAGAATCACCGAGTCGACCGCGGCCAGGCGCTTGGCCAGCGAGGTGTACAGCCCCCAGGAAAGCACGCTGACGAACATCAGCACGTTGCCGAGCCCCGGTCGGGGTGCGGCGCTGCCCGCTTCGCTGCCCGAGAAAATCACGATCACGCCGAGCACCGACAATGCGATCCCGGCCAGACGCGCCGGCGCGGCCGACTCTCGCAACCAGACCACAGCCACCAGTGCGGTGACCGCGGGGATCGAGCTTTGTACCAGCGCTCCCTGCGACGCGGAGGTGTAGACCAGCGCCAGGTTGAAGGTGGCGTAGTAGAAGGCCACGCCGATGAACGCCGCGAGGAAGATAGTCGGCCACGGCAGGCGACGGCCGTCGGCCGTCAGGCTGCCACGCCGCCGCCACGCGAACGGCAACAACAGCGTGAAGCCGATGAACACGCGCAGGAAAGCGAGCGTGAGCGGCGGCAGATCCTCGATGACGCCTTTGGTCACCACGAAGGTGCTGCCCCACACCGTCGTGACACCGATCAGGCTGAGAATCGCTCGTAGACGCCGGCTCATGTACGGTGCTTTGTCAGGGTGGGACCGTGCGCCGCGGCTTGCCGCAGCACAATCGCGCGGTGCGCATTGTGGCCGAACCGCAAGCCGTGGGACAGATCCATGAAGAACAGAACTCCATGCCAGACCCTGGCCGTCGACTCCGCGGGCAAGCGTCGCTTGCATGAACTCCTGCGCGTCCCGCTCGATCCGCAGCCGTCCGCCCCATCCTTTGCGCGAGGCTTGACCTTCCCACCGTGGAAAGGTTGATCATGGCTTCCATGAAAGCCCCCGCCGCCAGCCCCCGTTACACCATCGGCCGCGCCGCCGAGGTTTCCGGCGTCTCCGCCAAGATGATCCGGCACTACGAGGCCATCGGCCTGATCCCGAAAGCCGGGCGCACCGCCGGCAACTACCGCACCTACGGCGACAACGACGTGCACACGCTGCGTTTCATCCAGCGCGCCCGCACCATGGGATTCTCGATGAAGCAGATCGCCACGCTGGTCTCGCTGTGGCGCAACCGCTCGCGCTCCAGCGCCAGCGTGCAGCGCCTGGCCCGCGAGCACATCAAAGAGCTGCAGACCAAGATCGAGTCGCTGCAGGCGATGGTACGCACGCTCAGCGATCTCGCCGACGCCTGCCACGGCGACGCCCGACCCGATTGCCCGATCCTGGAGGATCTCGCAAGAGCGCCGGGCACGACCAGGCGACAGGAGCAACGAGGATGAACGACAAGACCCACGGCCACGGTTGCTGCTCCACCCAGAATCGTCCGGCACCTGCCGCGAAACGAAGCGCGCTGCTCGATCCCGTGTGCGGCATGACCGTTTCGGAGAATTCGCAGCATCGCGCCGAGCACGCGGGCCAGCAGTTCTTCTTCTGTTGCGGCGGTTGCCGCAGCAAGTTCATTGCCGCACCGGAACGCTATCTGGCGCAACAATCGCCTGCAGTGACGAATCACGGTGCTGCGGATCGGGCACCTGGCTGCCAGGATCATGAACATAAGGACGGCAGTCATCACGCTCATGGCCATGCGCAGTGCCACGGCCATGCACATCAGGCGCAGCGCACGGCCGCGGCATCCGGGCCGGCGGCGGCCGACGCCATCCACACCTGTCCCATGCACCCCGAGGTTCGCCAGGTCGGCCCGGGCAGCTGTCCGCTGTGCGGCATGGCGCTGGAGCCGGTCGCGATCTCGGCACACGAAGAGGCGAATCCGGAGCTCGAGGACATGACGCGGCGCTTGTGGGTATCGCTGCTGTTCAGCGTGCCGCTGTTCGCCATCGCCATGGGACACATGATTCCCGCGCTGGCGCACATATTCGACTTCCCGGGCCGCGCCTGGGTCGAGCTGGCGCTGGCGCTGCCGGTGTGTACCTGGGTGGCGTGGCCCTTCTACGAACGCGCCCTCGCCTCGTTGCGCAACCGCCATCTCAACATGTTCACGCTGATCGGCCTGGGCGTCAGCGTCGCGTTTCTCTACAGCCTGGTCGCCACCGCCTTCCCGGGGATCTTTCCGGATTCGGCGCGCAACGAGCACGGCCAGGTCGACGTCTACTTCGAAGCGGCAGCGATGATCGTCACGCTGATCCTGCTGGGCCAGGTACTGGAGCTGCGTGCGCGCAATCGAACCAGCGCGGCGATTCGCGAGCTGCTGAGAATGGCCGCGACCTCGGCACGCAGGCTCGGCGACGACGGCAGCGAAATCGACGTCGCGCTCGAACAGGTCATGGTCGGCGACCGGCTGCGCGTGCGGCCTGGCGAAAAGGTGCCGGTCGACGGCGTGGTGCTGGAAGGCTCCAGCACCGTCGATGAGTCGATGATCACCGGCGAGCCCATCCCCACACACAAGCAGGCCGGCGAGCGCCTGGTCGGTGCCACCATCAACGGCACCGGCACCTTGATCATGCGCGCCGAGAAGGTCGGCTCGGAAACTTTGCTGGCGCGGATCGTGGCAATGGTCGCGGATGCACAGCGCAGCCGGGCGCCGGTGCAGAAACTCGCCGATACCGTGGCCGGCTATTTCGTGCCGACGGTCATCGGCGTCGCCGTCGTGGCGTTCGCGGCGTGGTGGCTGTTCGGCCCCGAGCCGCGCCTCAGCCACGCCATCATCAATGCCGTGGCCGTGCTCATCATCGCCTGCCCCTGCGCCCTGGGACTGGCCACGCCGATTTCCATCATGGTCGCCACCGCGCGCGGTGCGCATTCCGGCGTGCTGTTCCGCAACGCCGAAGCCATCGAAGTGCTACGCAAGGTCGACACGCTGGTGGTGGACAAGACCGGCACGCTCACCCAGGGCAAGCCGCAACTCATGACCGTCATCGCCGGCGAGGACGACGGCACCAGCCTCTCCGCCGCACAGACGCAGCTGCTGCAACTCGCGGCCAGCCTGGAACGCGGCAGCGAACACCCATTGGCAGCGGCGATCGTCACCGGCGCGCAACGGCACGGCTTGTCATTGCTCGAGCCCGAGAACTTTCAGTCGATCACCGGCAAAGGTGTCAGCGGCCGCATCGCAGGCAAAGCGGTCGCCCTGGGCAATCGGGCGTTGATGACGGATCTGCATATCGACGTCTCGAACCTGACAGCGCGCGTCGAGCAACTGCGCCGCGAGGGCCAGACGGTGATGTTCGTCGCCGTCGACGGCGGCATCGCCGGCCTGGTCGGCGTGGCCGACCCGATCAAGGACTCGACCCCGCAGGCCATCGCCGCCTTGCAGCGCGACGGCATCGAAGTCGTGATGATGACCGGCGACAGCGAAACCACCGCGCACGCCGTGGCCGGCAAGCTCGGCATTCAATCGGTACTGGCGGAGGTCCAGCCCGAGCAGAAAGCTCTCAAGGTGCGCGAGCTGCAGGCGCAGGGCCGCGTCGTGGCGATGGCCGGCGACGGCATCAACGACGCCCCGGCACTGGCCCAGGCCACGGTCGGCATCGCCATGGGCACCGGCACCGACATCGCCATGGAAAGCGCCGCCGTGACCCTGGTCAAGGGCGACCTGCTCGGCATCGTGCGCGCCCGCTCGCTCTCGCGTCACACCATGAAGAACATCAGCCAGAACCTGTTCTTCGCTTTTGTCTACAACACCGCGGGAGTGCCGATCGCGGCCGGCGTGCTGTATCCGGTCTTCGGCCTGCTGCTGAGCCCTATCATTGCAGCCGCGGCAATGAGCCTGAGCTCGGTTTCGGTCATCGGCAATGCGTTGCGCTTGCGTAATGTACGGCTTTGAGAACGAAGCCAGGCTTTCAACAAGGAGCTGTTTGAGCGGGGTGTCAGTCCACACCTGCCACGTTCACCATGGTTGCCTGCATGAGCGCCACGACCTTATGGCCGGAATCGTCAGCCGAAAAAGCGCGAAGCTCACCCGTGCAGACTGTCAGCATCCGTCCGGCGTTGACGACTTTGCCGATGGCGAGGAAGCGCTTTCCGAGCGCCGGCCGAAGCAGGTTGATCTTGAATTCCGCGCTCACCACTTCGTATCCCGCGGGAGCCTTGGTAAGGGCTGCGTAGCCGCAGGCACTATCCACGACACTCGTAATCGCCCCGGCATGGACGTACCCGTGCTGCTGCGAAATATGCACCGAGAAAGGCAGCGCTATGTGCACTTCACCCTCATCGACAAATTCGAGTGAAGCGCCAAGCGTGGCCATGAGGCCTTGGAGGCGAAAGCTTCGGGAGACCCTTGCGTGCAATTCATTCATGCGCCATTGCCCGGAGAATGTGTCTTGTGCCGCTTGACATCCACAGCCTGCCCTTCATGTCCCAGCGCGTTCAAAACGCCAGCGTGTATATCGTCTTTTTGTACTTGATCCCCTCTGCCTCCGAGTCGGCAGCAACGATCTGATTCGTTTCATATTGCAGCTTCAGCTTGCGCAGCCCGGCCGGAATCTCATAAACGACATCGCGTGTAATCAGCTTTTTCGGCCTGAGACAATCGTCGGCAGCTCCGCTGCCACCTTCGCCATTGATCTCCTCGACATATTTGTTATAGCCGAAGTCCTCGCCCCCGTAGTTGATCTTCAGCTCCGCCTGGTAGATGCACATGCCGGTCATGCCCGTGTTGTTCAACGTCATGTTCAAGAGGATCTGCTCATTGCCTTCGCTCGGCGCACTCGACTCCGAAACATACCCGCGCTTGACGGTGTTGATCTTTATCTCGACCTTGCCGAATTTCGCCGTAGCGCCGACATCGAAATCGTATCTTTCCACTTGAATGACGTTGCCCTTTCCCGCATCGCTTGAAGACCCGCCACCAGTCGATTTGCTCTCGGCCGCGCTTGGGCCGTTGAAGCCGACAGCCAGCAAGCCGCTCAGCATGACAAAGATGGCCGCGACTCTGGGCAGCTCCGCCTGAATGAATGCAGCGCGTGATTTCTTGGACAGCATTTGTTTACCTCTTTCCTGAAGAGCGCCCTTTCTTAAGGACGACACGGCGCACCAGATCATTTAGCGCGGCAGCAAGCGACATGACCTGGCCAAGCCCCAGAGCGCGATCGGCATCGGGATGAACCAAAGCAAAAGCCACGGGCCATGGGCGAGAAATGCAAGCGGCCGGACGAACAAGCTCACGAACACAACCACCACAGGCAAGAAAAAAAGAAACAGCCAAGGGGAATTTACTGTATTCGGAAACACGTGGCCTCCACAGTAAGGGCATGCCAGTTGCGGTCCCGGCGTGAACTGATACCACTTGGGCTGCCCTGCGAACGGAATTTTACGCAAGGAACGAAGCTCAACTGTCTTGGCGCAATGCGGGCATGCCGCCGAGATGGAAAACCACATGTGGGCAACCGGAAGTTGAAACTGACTGGGGTGTAGCACCCTAAAGTTCTCTCTTGAGACCTAAACAACAGCGTTAACGCATCTGCGTTTTCGCCGATCGCGTTGAACTCTTCGTTGAATCTCCTTCAAGTGTAGTCTCCATGCGTTGCTCGGCGCTAGCATCGACGATGCCGGCGAAAACTAGCGTTGCCCTACAGCGCTGTAGTGACGCTCAAGCACCTGAAGACCTCGCACAGTTGCTGGACTCATCTCTCCGGCGACCTGGACTTCCCCCGGTTTCGTGGACACCTCCGAGCCTCACGATGAGGCACTTTCGAATGCCTCGGGACTGACGCCGCCGAGATGGCTGTGGCGTCGGGTTCGATTGTAGAACACCTCGATG
>JBDHQY010000161.1:0-6082 GCA_039807315.1 Steroidobacter sp.
GCCCCGGGGTAGGACATGCTCGAGTCCGAAGGCTCTGCCGCGGCTCCCGGTTGAGTCCAAAGAATGAATACCGCGCCGAGCGACACGCAAAGCCTACGCATTTTCAACCTCCGGCGCTCCGAGCATCGGAACGACAAGCCAAGACAACGCTGCTGACGGTGATCCGGACCTTGCTGAAGGATAGTCTAGCGCAGCTTCTCGAGAAAGATTCAGCGGCGCGGCGGGTCGCCCGCCCGGCTTCAGGCCGGTCGATGCGCGGCTTTCTTGAGGTACTCGGAAGCACGGGACTGGGCTGGATTCGGAACTCGACAGAAGCCGCCGGCAGCGCAATCAGCCCGTTGCAGGGCTCGGCAAGCGGCCGTCCCACACGATGACGCTCCAGGTCCCCTGCTGCGCATCCTGCTCGATCGTCACCATCACCCGGTGGATGCCTTTCGTGGCATCTCCTGGCGCCAGATAGGTACTGGGCGTGGATTCGAGGGAGCCGTGCTCGAATTTCGGTCGCGAGCGGATAGCTTTGGTCAGAGCAGCTGCGAACGCGGAATTCGCCACGCTCTCATCTCCCACGAGCGTGCAACGAAGGATGCCGATATGGTCGATCAGCAGCTCCAGGTCAGGAAGCGGCTCGACGGACTCGAATCGTTTGTTCTGCCCCGGGGTCGCCGCCTTGAAATGCGGCGCCAGCTTCGCCGTATCGACCGCGGCGCCCGAGGAGGCGGACTCGATGCAGGCATCGAGCACCGCCTGTGCCGCTGCCGGAACCGCAGAGCCCTGTGCGGAGCACATCAATGGAACAAGGATCGTCATCGCCAGACCGATTCTCGGCACGTGCATCGTTCGATGCTCCTGAAGCTCGCTTGAAACCAGGCGAAGTCTAGCAGTCAGTCGCAGTTGGCCGGGCCGACGGACCGCCCCGCTACTTCGAGCGTCCGCCCACATTCGCAGCCCGATGCCGTTGAAAGCGCCGATGAGGCTTTTTCCCCATGTACGCTCTGCGCTCGAGCGCAATCCCGAGGATCTCGCTGTAGTAGTCGGCCTCGGAGGCCCCGTACCGCACGAGCAATCCGCCGATGCTGAGACCAAGCAACAGCACGACACCGAAGAAGGCGAGACTCTTCATCGTCCAGCCATGGATAACGGGCTCGTACTGCGAGACCAGGGTCGCGGCCAGCATCGCAATACCGACCAGTGACGTTCTGAGGCCCTCGCTGCCACCGATCATTCCCAATCTCGACGCTACTTTCGTCGATTGGAGCTGCAGCCGTTTGCGTGCAATCCTCAGTATCACCGGCTCGAATCGTTCCAACGCCATCATCAGCTCTTGCTCGCGATCCAGCGCCTCCACCACTCGATCGATATGATCGACGAACGGACGTCGCATTGCGCGAATGGCCGCGACAATTCCCGTCGCGGCTCCGGCGATGAAGACAGTCAAACCGAGCATGGACAATGCCAGGTACATCGTCGGCTTGCCCATCTGGCGCAACACCTCTCCACCTACGAAGATGACACCGCCAGCCAGACTCGCCCATCCGGACAAACGCTCCGCCCTGGTCGTTGCCTGTTTCGGGCGCTGGTATCTCTGCGAATGCTCCTTGACCAGGTTGAGCACTTCTTTGACCTGGGACCAGAACGAATGACCCGCCATGGCTGCAGATTCCTTCAAGTCAGTTCTCGAAATCCCGACCCGGCAGGCCGCGCGACCTGGCCTTCGAAACGGCTGGCAGCGTCACGATCCTGGTCGTATCGTTTCATGAGCGGAAACGGCGGCAGCCAGGATTCGCGATGGACGGTCCAGAGTTCGTAGGTGGGCTGCAATCGATCGGGCGCATCCAGGGATCCCAGGTTCACTTCGATTTCATCTGCGCTGCGTGAAAAAACGGCCGAGCCGCTGCGTGAAACAGGGCTTCATGCCGCTTGCGGCAATCCAGACAGCGACAAAGGCCGACCCGATATGGGGCGTCCCGGCGCCACAATTCGGACATTGCCGCACAAGCAACCGCCCGTGAACCGGTCCATGCCCCGCCTCCCAATGAAATCGAGCGGCTGGAATGTTTACAACGAGCAGTACGGCTAGTGCAATTACCCATCTCGGGGCGAGGAGATATGCAGGCCGGCCGGCGCGATGAATGGCGCTGCGTTGTTCTCGCCGGACTTCGTGAAGCCGATCGTCGAGCGCGAACGCCATTTCGCATCGGGCGAGAGCGTGCGCACTAGATGCTCAATCCGCGCTGCTTTCGAGCATAGTGACCCGATCGAGAGCCTCATCGGAAATCGGCGTATACCTCCGAGCCCAGTCCAGCTTCTCCGTGCGGCCAAGTTTCTTCAATGCCGCCTCCGCCCTGAGTGCCGCGGATTTGCTGGCGAACGCCTGTGCGCCCAGCACCCGCACAGGCGGATTGGAGCGCGTGAACTTCGCACCTTTGCCCCTACCGTGAGCGGCAAAACGGGCCGCGACGTCGGTGGCGATGCCGGCGTACGTCCGGCCATCGCGGCACATGAGCAGGTAAAGCCACCAGCGCTGGGTCATGCAGGATAGGTTACCCGATGCACCCTATACTGATCGCGATCGCCTTCGGCCGGGGACGGCATCCCGCTCCGGCGCAGCACGATTTCCCGTCGGATGTCGGAAAGCGGGTCCGTGTTTCGTCCTCTGGCGCAACAATCTGAATGCAGGACGAGAAGCGCAATGAACCCCACCATCACCGCTTTCGAACGCTCGCCCGATCGCGGCCAGGGATTGGCACGCGATATGCGTGTTCGCTGGGCACTCGAGGAGGTAGGCCAACCCTATGATGTTCGTCTCGTTTCGTTCGGCGAGATGAAGAAACCCGCGCATCGCAGGCTGCATCCCTTTGGACAGATCCCCACCTATGAAGAAGGCGATCTCATCCTCTTCGAGTCGGGAGCGATCGTGTTGCATATCGCGGAGCGTCATGCGGGCCTGCTGCCAGACGACGCCCATGCCCGGGCACGCGCGATCGCATGGATGTTTGCCGCGCTTGATACGGCGGAGCCCCCGATCGTCGAGCGTTCCATGGCGCTACTCCTGGAGCGTGACAAGAGCTGGTACGAGGAACGTCAGGCCGTGCTCGAGCAGCGCGTGCGTGTACGGCTGGACGAGCTTTCCAATCGCCTTGGCAAGGCCGACTGGCTCGACGGCACGTTCAGCGCCGGAGACCTACTGATGGTGACGGTGTTGCGCAGATTGAAGGGCTGGGGTGTGAGCGAATATCCAAATCTTGCCGCCTATGTCTCCCGGGGCGAAGCGCGGCCTGCCTACAAGCGGGCATTCGACGATCAATTGGCGGTTTTCACTGGCACGCAATGAGTGATGAATTCGACGGACTCATTTAACATACGGCAATCAGGGACCGTACCGATGCCCTGCCCGCTCGATGGCACCTCGAGCGGAGCACCGCTACGTCTGCGATCGACAGATCTCCAAATCACAAGAAGCCGCGTCGTCAGCGCCCTCGAGAACCGGAGCATTCGATGTATTCGAACAAAACCGTCAAATCCCTTCTTTCGTTGCTTCTGGCATGGGCATCGTGCTGGCATGGTCTCGCGAATGGCCAGACACCCACGGCCACCGCATTCGAGCACGCACGAATAATCGTCGGGGACGGGCGAGCGCCGATCGAGAACGGCACGCTGGTGATCGAGGACGGCGTGCTGCGTCAGGTCGGCAGCGCCGATCAAGTACGCATTCCCGCCAAGGCGCGCAGGGTGGACCTCAGCGGCAAGACTGTAATGCCCACCATCATCGACACCCATGTCCACACCTCGCAGTCGCGCGAGGGGCTCATCGGCGATCTGCGCCGCCGAGCATATTTCGGTGTAAGCGCCGCGCTGAGCCTGGGACTGGACCTCAGCGATGTTCCTCTGCAACTGCGTCAAGAACAGCTCCCGGGCGCTGCCCGCTTTCAGAGCGCGGGCCGCGGAATCACCGCTCCTGAACCAGGCCGATCGACGGAGCCGTTCTGGGTGACATCGGAGCTGGAGGCGCGTGACGCCGTCCAGGCCAATGCCGCCAGGAAGGTCGACATCATCAAGATCTGGGTCGACAGCCGTAACGGACAGTACCAGAAGCTTTCGCCAGCCCTGTACCGCGCCGTCATCGATGAAGCACATAGGAATGATTTGCGCGTGACGGTGCACGTCTACGATCTCGTGGATGCGAAGGATCTGCTGCGCGCAGGCGTGGATGCATTCGCGCACGGGGTGCGGGACCGGGACGTGGATGAGGAGTTTCTGCCTCTGGTCAAGGAACGACCCGACTTCGTGCTCGGCCCCAATCTACCGCCGCGCGGCGTCAAGTCGGATCTCGCATGGCTGCGTGGAATTCTGCCGGAACGAGAGTTCGCTGCGCTGGAAGAGCGGAATGTCGAGCAGCCGGACGCACAAGCTCGATTCGGCATTCAGGCCCGCAATCTCGTGCAGATGAACAATGCCGGAGTTCGACTCGTGCTCGGCACGGACGGCAACTCGCCATGGGCGCCGCATTCCGAGATGGAAGACATGGTCGCCGCAGGCCTGACGCCCATGCAGGTCATCGTCGCCGCAACGCGCAACGGCGCTCGATTCCTGAAGCTGAACGATACCGGCACGCTCGAGCCGGGGCTGCGCGCGGACTTCATCGTGCTCGATGCCAATCCACTGGACGACATCGTGAACACCCGCCGCATTTCCTCGGTCTATCTCGCCGGCGTCGCAGTGGACCGCAAGAGCTACCCCGTCGATACGGTCCGTTAGATTCAGCGCCTCGTGATCGCTCGTCCATGAGACGAGCCTGAATGCCGCAGGCCAGCCGCGGCCGCAACGCCGCGGCTGGCCAGGAAAGATCGCCGTTTCGTCGATTCTCTCCTCGCCGGCGAGCGCCCCCGTCTCCACCTCGATCCATAGTCACGCACTATGGATCGCATCCAAACAATCGAGTTCACGCCAGGGACGCCGGCCGCCTACAGTAGCCGTGCCGTTTGGGTTGCCAGGGTTTACGTCACGCGGCACGCCAGCTGGCGCCGCCGCCTCTACCGGGAGCTTTTTGATGAAAACGCATAACGATACGCTAACGACCGCCGCCGGCCGCCCGATTGCGGACAACCAGAACAGCGAGACCGCCGGTCCCCGCGGCCCAGCCACGCTGCAGGATTTCTGGCTGATCGAGAAACTCGCGCATTTCGATCGCGAAGTCATTCCGGAACGCCGCGTGCACGCCAAAGGCTCGGGCGCCTACGGCACGTTGACGATCACCCACGACATCACGCGCTACACCAAGGCCAAGCTGTTTTCGCAGGTCGGCAAGAAAACCGATCTGTTCCTGCGCTTTTCGACCGTAGCCGGCGAGCGCGGCGCTGCCGACGCGGAACGCGACGTGCGCGGCTTCGCCATCAAGTTCTATACCGAAGAAGGCAACTGGGATCTGGTCGGCAACAACACGCCGGTGTTCTTCATCCGCGATCCGCTGAAGTTTCCCGACTTCATCCATACGCAGAAACGCGATCCGCGCACCAATCTGCGCAACCCGATCGCCGTATGGGACTTCTGGTCACGCCACCCCGAGTCGCTGCACCAGGTCACGACCCTGATGAGCGATCGCGGCATCCCGAAGAACCTGCGCCAGCAGCACGGCTTCGGTTCGCACACCTTCAGCTTCCTCAATGCGGCCGGCGAACGCTTCTGGATCAAGTTCCATTTCAAGTCGATGCAGGGGATCGCCAACTACACCAATGCGCAAGCCGCGGCGGTCGTCGCAAACGATCGCGAAAGCTCGCAGCGCGACCTGTTCGAATCGATCGAGCGTGGCGATTTTCCGCGTTGGCGCATGTGCGTACAGGTGATGCCGGAAGCGCAAGCCGCCACCTACCGCATCAATCCGTTCGATCTGACCAAGGTGTGGCCGCACAAGGACTACCCGCTGATCGACGTGGGCGTGCTCGAGCTCAACCGCAATCCGGCCAACTACTTCGCCGAGGTCGAGCAGAGCGCATTCAATCCGGCCAACGTCGTGCCCGGCATTGGCTTCTCGCCGGACAAGATGCTGCAGGGCCGCCTGTTCTCCTATGGCGATACGCAGCGCTAA
>JBDHQY010000162.1:0-6080 GCA_039807315.1 Steroidobacter sp.
CGTGGGAAAACCTGGGCGTGCCCACTCATCAGCTATTGCGTGATTTTTCCCTGCGCATGCAGCTCACGCCGACCTCGGCACAAGGGCTGTACGGCGGCTATGCAGATGTGGACAACTGGTATCGCTATCTGATTCGTAACGATTCCACTCATCACCTCAGTAACGGACAGATATCCGGCATCTCGCTGGTGCGCGCCGCCTATGCGCATGCCGATGCCTATCCAGATCCTCAGACAGGCAAGAACACTGCCATCTCCGTGGCGCTGGATGCCAAGTGGACGCAGGTATACATTGTTCATCCCGAGGGTGAAGAAGTGAAGAATGCGCTGCGCGCCGAAGCCCAGGCCGAGCGCCTAGCCCACGGCGATCCCGCCGGTACGTCCAAATCGAAACCGCAAAGCACCGCTCGCTGAATCGAGCCGGTTTCCCGGAGGCAAAGGCTGCACTGATACACGCTGGGCAAGAGCATCGCGTCCGCGACTGCTCCGCCGCGACGGACGGCCCGCCTAGGGTTGCATGGAGGACGCAGTGGGCGCCGACACGGCGTCTCGTTGCAAGTTGGTTATGAAGAGAATATAAGCTCGCACATACGCTATGAATGACGGTACTGTTGACCAGTAAAATGCTCAAAAATACCGGATTTTTCGCAAAATAGATTAAGGATGGGGAGGTTCTTGTGAAGATCGACGGCTATTTCTTTCAACGCAACAGTTCCAGCGCGGCAATCTTTAGCCGCCAATCAAAAGGGCGCGTGGGGCTGACAGCGCTCTCGCTGATGACCATCTCCGGGCTTCCGGCGCTGCAATCGGTCCAGGCGCAGGAAGCTGCGGATGCGCCGATGGTTTCCGAAGTGGTTGTTACCGGTACGCGCATCGTCCGCGACGGTTACGACGCACCGACACCGGTGACGGTCGTCGGGACCGAACAGATAGCGCAGCAGGCTTCGCCCAAGGTCATCGACTATCTGACGACATTGCCGGCTTTCTCGGGCAATGCCACGCCGGCCAGTGCCGCCGGGACGATCAGTACCGGTGAATCCGGTACCAGCAGCGTAAATCTGAGAGATCTCGGCACCAACAGAACGCTCGTCCTCATCGACGGCCAGCGCGCCGTCGGTTCGACCATAACGGGCCGGGTCGACATCAACAGCATACCTTCGCAGCTGATCGAGCGTGTCGAAGTCGTCACCGGCGGTGCATCGGCGGCCTATGGCTCCGACGCCGTTAGCGGCGTGGTGAATTTCATCCTCGACAAGAATTTCAGCGGCTTCAAGGCCGAGGCTTCCGGAGGCATGACGGAGCACAGCGACAATCGCAATTACGATGTCGCCGTGACTTTCGGTACGCCCTTCGCCGATGGCCGAGGCCATTTCACCCTGAGCGGGCAGACTTCCCATCAGGACGGCATTCTCCACGCTGACTCCAGAGCCTGGGTCAGGGAAGGTGCGCAGGTCATCTACAATCCCGACTACACGCCCACCAACGGACTGCCGGAAGTAATACTGGCCCAGCATGTCTCTCCCTCGGTACTGGCACCGGGCGGTTTGATCGTGTCCGGCCCGCTGAAGGGCGTGGCGTTTGGCGCGGGTGGCACGCCGTTCCCCTTCCAGTACGGGCAGATCTCGGGAGATGGCATGTCGGGGGGCGATTACCTGTACAGCTCCCTGCACGGTGCGACTTCGCTGGAGCCGGAGCTGTCCATTCGCAACGTATTCGCGCGTCTGAGCTACGACGTGACGGACAATCTGAACGTCTATGCCCAGTCCACCTGGAGTTCCAACAAGAACTTCGGCTATTCCTTCCCGTACGACGTCTACTACGGCGGCCTCGAAGTCCCGGTGGACAATCCCTATGTGCCCGCTTCGATCGCAGCCCGGGCTCGGGATCTCGGTCTGCAGACGCTGGAACTGGGTACCTCGTTCCAGGACATGGGTGCGATCATCCAGGACAACAAGCGCGACGTGCAGCGCAACGTCATCGGCTTCAACACCGGATTCGACGCGTTCAACACCAGCTGGACCTGGGATGGCTATTATCAGTACGGCGTTGCGGAAACGTCCGAGTTCGCGCGCAACAGCGCCAACATGGATCGCCTCGATCTGGCGCTCGATGCGGTCGTCGATCCCATCACCGGAGGCCCCATTTGTCGCTCGACGCTGACGGATCCGGGCAATGGCTGCGTACCTCTGAATCCTTTCGGTACGGGCGTCAATTCCGATCCCGTTCTGCGTTACATCCTGGGGACGCCGGCGCATCGCTCGCAGCGCTTCAAGCAAACGGTCGTGGCGACCGCGGTGCAAGGCAACCCGTTCTCCAGCTGGGCCGGCCCGATTTCATTGGCCGGCGGCGTCGAATATCGCGAGGAATCGGCCTCGGGCTCCTCGACCGATCTCGACAAGCAGAGAGTGTTCTGGGGCGGCAACTATCTGCCGACCTTCGGCAAATACCACGTCACTGAAGGTTTCCTCGAAACCGTGGTGCCGCTGGCCAAGGATCAGCCCTGGGCGCAGGCCCTGGATCTCAATGCTGCGGTCCGCTTCACGGACTACAGCACTTCCGGTTATGTCACCACCTGGAAGCTCGGTCTGACTTACTCGCCGATCAACGATGTGCGCGTTCGCGTAACTCAGTCGCGGGACATCCGGGCGCCGAACCTGGCCGACTTGTACAACGGCGGCACGACGGCCATCGAGTCCGCGGTCGATCCGAGCACGAAGCAGGCAGTCGCATACCGGCGCATCGTCGGCGGCAATCCCAATCTGGATCCGGAGATTGCAGACTCGTTCGGTGTCGGTCTGGTCCTGCAGCCGTCCTTCGCGCCCGGCTTGAGTGCGTCGGTCGACTACTGGAGCATCGATATCAGCGATGCGATCACCACGTACAACGCGCAGCAAATGATCGACTTCTGTTACCAGGGTAACCAGTCGATCTGTGCCGCGATCAACGACGGTGCACCGCTGCATCCGGCCATCGGGTCCGATACCAACATCAATCTCATCAGGATCCAGCCGTTCAACCTGGCGAGCCAGGTCGCGCGCGGTATCGATGTCGAGATGGGCTATCGGCTGCCGATATCGGTGCTCGACGGCAATGTGGCGCTGCGCATGCTGGCAACCCATTATCTGAAGAACGAGCTCGACAGAGGCGGTGCCAGCGTCCCCAACGATATCGTCGGCCAGAATGGCGGCAACGACGCGGGGCCGCCGGATTGGCGCTGGAATGCGTCTCTTACGTATGACAGGCAGGAGTTCAGAGCGACGCTGGGCGCTCGCGGGGTCAGCGCGGGAGTATTCGATCACGACTACATCGAGTGCGCCTCGGGTTGCCCGGCGTCCACGCCGCTGCATCGGACGATCGCCAATAACCGGATTGCCGGTGCGACGTATTTCGATCTGTCGCTCTCATACAAGATGCTGGCCGGCGAGTCGGGCGAAGTGGAGACCTTCTTCAACATCAAGAACCTTGCCGGTAAGGATCCGGTGTTCGCGCCGGGCGGGCCGAGTGGCTTGAACTTCAACACGGTCCCGACGAACGAAGCGGTCTACGACACGCACGGCAGAGTCTATTTGATGGGCGTGCGCATCAAGATGTGATTGCGTCCGACCAAGCACGGGGTGGAGGAGGTCGGTCTCCTCCGTCCCGTGCCTGGTGCACCTCTTTGGATATGCGCTCCGGAAACAGCGTGCCTGCAATGGGTCAGGCAGTGGCCTGCAATTTGTTGCGGGCTGCCGCCTGCTGCGGCCTTATCTAGTCACCATCCGTAGTGATGCAAACCCAACCCGGACTCCTGACAGTCGCGCTCACTGCGCCATGGGCCTTGTGCGGTTGAAATCAATGTCTTGATCGGCATGTTCGCCGGCAGCCTCGAAAACCAGTGCCGCGGTTCGGGTTCTGTCGGTGGTCACTCAATCAGTTTCATAGCCATCATGCGGCTGGCTGTTGTGTGTTGTCCGGATCCGCACGGCAGCAGAGCGCGAACCCGGTTGTGCAGCGTTGCTCTCGCGCCAGCTGACGTCGAAGCTTGCCCGTCGACAGACTCCTGCCGCTTTATACGCTGCCTCTGCTGCCGGCCAGGTGGCCTAGAGTCCGGTTGATACGGGCCCATCAAACCCTCGTATGCTGCTACACCACCATGTGCGGCCTAATTGAGGACGCCTTATGGACGCGAACGATGCCGATGCGCCAACGAGCCAGCGGCCGACGAGCAGTGCGCGTAGCGCACCGTATTGACGGGAAGCCGCCGCCGGCCTCAGTCCGTGCTCCCGGTACTCGACGCGGCCGCATCCTGGTGGGACCGGTCGTGGCGTCGGCATTTTCCGCAAGTGCTCTCGCCGCTACACACCGGTCCCGTTCGACACGGCTTCCCCAGCCTGCCGGGTGAACTATGGGCTGACCGGACGGGTCTTTATATGTTGGGCTGTTGGGCTGTTGGGCTGTTGGGCTGTTGGGCTGTTGGGCTGTTGGGCTGTTGGGTTGGGCCGTTGGCTATTCGAGCGATGGGATGTGGCGCCGTCGGGTGCTCCCAAGCGGCAAGACCTGAGTCACCGATGCCGGGCCCGCACGAGCTGGGCATCTATTGCAATTTGTTGTCATGAGCCTAGTATGCTTGCAATATTTCAGTTTAAAGGGTTGTCTGACAATCAGATTTTTCGTTTTGATGTGGTTCTTGTACCTTGTTGTTCTTGGGCTTTGATCGAGTCCCAGTGATGTTCGGGAGCTTGGAGCAGATGAAGATTTGCAGCGCTCATTCGATTTCAAGCGGTCGTTCACAGTGGGCCAACAGGCGTCTGGTGTCCTGCGGTCGGGCGGTGCTTGCGCTGTTGACCGCGCTTGCGGTGGCCAGTTGCTCCACCGGCACCGGCGAGCCCGAGAATGCCGCTTCGCCGGCGCGCGTACGGTTGATGTCGGCCAAACAGTACTCGCTCACGATCGCTTCCATCTTCGGCAATGACATCAGCGACAGCGTGCCTGCGCCGCTGCCGCAGCTCACGCGGACCGAAGGACTGCTGGCTTCGGGTGCCGCTTTCGTCGGCGTGACCTCGGATCAGCTGCAGCAGATCCAGCAGGCGGCTGCCGCGATCGCGGCCAAGGCGGTCGATGAAGAGCACCGCGATTTCATCATTCCCTGCAAGCCTGCATCTGCGACCGCGGCGGATGCCGCGTGCGCCACTCAGTTTCTGAAGGAAACCGGACGTTTGTGGTATCGCCGTCCGCTGTCGGAAGCGAAGCTGACCAAGCTGGTCGATCAGGCCAACAGCGCTGCCGGTCAGTTGAACGATTTCTACGCCGGCCTGGCGAGCGCGCTGGAAGGCATGCTGGTCAGCCCCGAAGCCTTGTTCATCGCCGATGAGACCGAGCCGGATCCCGACAATGCCGGTCAGCGCCGGCTCGACGCCTATTCGCTGGCGTCGCGTCTGAGTTTCTTCTTGTGGAATTCAGCACCTGACGACGCGCTGCTGCGCGCTGCAGAGAGCGGCGAGCTGTATACGAAGAAGGGTCGCGCGCGCGCCGTCGATGCGATGCTGGCGAGCTCGCGCCTGGAAGACGGTGTCCGGGCCTTCTTCGACGACATGCTGGCTTTCAACGACTTCGACAGCCTGTCGAAGGATCCGCAGGTCTATCCCGTGGTCACCGGCGCGACGCTGGCCGACGCGCGCGAGCAGACCCTGCGCACCATCGTGGATCACCTGATCGTCAAGAAAGAGGACTATCGGGAGCTGTTCACCACCCGCAGCACCTTCATGTCGATGAACCTGGCGGCGGTGTACGGGGTGCCGACGGTCAACGAATGGGTGCCTTACGAATTTCCGGAAGGCAGCCCGCGCGCCGGATTGCAGACGCAGGTGAGCTTCCTCACGGCCCATGCGCATCCGGCACGCAGCTCGGCGACGCGCCGCGGCAAGGCGTTGCGCGAGCTGTTCCTGTGTCAGGTGGTGCCGCCGGCGCCGCCGAATGTCGACTTCTCCAAGCTCGAGGACGCGGATGCGAGCCTGCACACCGCGCGTGAGCGGCTGGCCGTGCATGCGACCAATGCTTCGTGCGCCGGCTGCCACAAGATCATGGATCCCATGGGTCTGGCGC
>JBDHQY010000163.1:0-6074 GCA_039807315.1 Steroidobacter sp.
CCTATCACACCTACTTCGAAGAGTACCTGTATCACTACGTGCCGCTGCTGCCGCGCTCGGCGCTGCGGTTCCTGGCTCGACGCTTCACCGCTTCTCAATGCAATGCCCTCGATGCGCTGATCGTGCCGTCGCGAGCGATGCGGCAGGCGCTCGAAGACTACGGTGTGCGTTGCCCGATGCAGATCATTCCGACCGGCATGGAGATGAGCCGTTTCGCGGGCGGCGACGGCCAGCGTTTTCGTGCCCAGCTGAATATCGAGCCGCAGCGGCCGACACTGGTACACGTCGGACGCATCGCGCACGAGAAGAACATCGACTTCCTGTTTCGCGTGCTGCGCCGGGTTGCGGAGCATGTTCCGCAGGTGGTGCTCATCGTCGCCGGTGAAGGCCCTGCGCTGGCGCATTGCAAATCGTATGTCGAAGCGCTGGGGCTAGGTCGGCACGTTCGCTTCGTGGGATACCTGTCGCGCGCTACGGCGCTGCTCGACTGCTACCGGGCCGGCGACCTGTTCGTCTTCTCCTCCCGGACCGAAACTCAGGGACTGGTGCTGCTCGAAGCGATGGCGCTGGGCGTTCCGGTGGTTTCCACGGCCCACATGGGAACTGCCGATATCGTCCAGCCGCAGCGCGGCGCGGCACTGGCGCCGGACGATGAGGGCGGTTTTGCCGATGCCGTCATCAGCCTGCTGTGCGACCCTCAGCGGCGTGCCGCCATGTCGAAGGAGGCGCGCGCCTACGCGGCAACCTGGTCCGCCGACGCGATGGCGCAGCGTCTGGCCGATTTCTACCAGGCAGCCTGCGGCCGGCCGGCTCTCTCGGACACTACCGCTCGACGCGGACTGGGCGTCAGCTAATAATCCCGCGCAGATCCTCACCCTGACGCAAGCAAACAGGGTGTTCTCGCTGCTGACAGGCAGCCTCATCGAGTTGGAGAGCGACATGCGCCTGGGCAATCAGCGTGAAAGCAGCAACGTGGAAGATCGCCGCGGGGTCCGCTTCGGCCGCGCCGGCGGCATCGGTATCGGCACCGTCGTGCTGGCGCTGATCGCCATCTATTTCGGTCAGGACCCGACGGTGGTGTTGCAGGGCATGCAGGGCCAGGGACCGGTGCAGCAGGAGCAGGTGCCTTATCAGGAATCGGCGACGGAGGGCGAGGCCCGGGTGCTGGTCTCGAAAGTGCTGGCGGATACCGAGCAAACCTGGGGCGCGATTTTCGCGGCCGCCGGCCGCACCTACGAAGAGCCCAAGCTGGTGCTGTTCTCGCAGGGGGTGCAGACCGGCTGCGGCTTTGCCGAGTCGAATGTCGGGCCGTTCTATTGCCCGGCCGACCATAAGGTCTACATCGACCTGTCGTTCTACGACGAGCTGCAGAACCGCTTCGGCGCGCCCGGCGACTTCGCCCAGGCCTATGTGGTGGCGCACGAGATCGGCCATCACGTGCAGACGTTGCTGGGCATTTCCGAGCGCAACCAGGCGGCGCGCCAGAGGGCCAGCGAAGCGCAGGCCAATGCCTTGTCGGTGCGGCAGGAGTTGCAGGCCGACTGCTTCGCGGGCATCTGGGCCCACAACGCCAATCAGTCGCGGCAGATCCTGGAAGCGGGCGATATCGAAGAGGGGCTGAACGCCGCCAGCGCCATTGGCGACGACCGCCTGTCACAGGGCCGCGCTTCGCCCGAATCCTTCACGCATGGCACTTCCGCGCAGCGGGTGCGCTGGTTCAAGCGCGGCCTGGACACCGGCTCGCTCGACCAGTGCGATACGTTCGCTGCGACGAGCCTGTAGGGGGTAGCTTCGATTAGCCGTGTGCGGTTCCGGAAAGGGTACTGTGGAAGGCAGCTTCGATCGGCAGCGTGCGATCCTGGTAGGAGTGCTGCGGAAGGGCAGCTTCGATTAACAGTCTGCGGTTGCGGTCGGGATGGCTGGTTTCGGGACCGCGCGTGAATACGTCCCTGTAGGCTTGCTCACTCGGAACGTCCTGTTCCTCCTCTCATCCTGAAAATGCGTGGCCCCGCCCAGAACGATGCCAGGCACGATGCTACTCATGACCACAAACACATGTGCCGGTCTCGAATGAGCCCCTCGATCAGAACGGGGAGCTTGGTACGATGCGGCGCTGGCACGGGGTGACGTTTCACGACCAGAACGAATGCCAGGTACGAGCGCCACACTCCTCATGTGCCTGCGCATCGAAAAAGAAGTAAAGAATCCCGACAGTCGGCCGGCCATCACAAAATTCATGGGCGTGTTGCCGGCGCGCGGCTGATACGTTGCGAATGACTGTGTTAGCTTAGCGACAAGAATAACGGGGAGGCGCGATGCCCGGGCAATTGCTCGAAGGTATCCGGATTGCTGAGACGCCGAATGCGGAACAGCCGATTGCGCGCACGCGCGCGCAGCTGACTGCTTTCGTCGGCCGCACTTTACGTGGCCCTGTCGATACGCCCGTCGTCATCCATAGCTTCGCCGATTTCCAGCAGACCTTCGGCGGCCTGTGGCAGCCCAGCCCGCTGTCCTACGCGGTCGAGCATTTCTTCGAACAGGGCGGCCGGCATGCCGTCATCGTTCGAGTGGTCAACTCGGCCGCACCGGCCACGTTGTCGCTGCGCTGCGAGCGTGAATCGCTGGTGCTCGAAGCTCTGGCTCCGGGTACACGCGAGTTCCTGCGGGCATCGGTCGATTACGACCATGTCGATCCGCGCGATCTGCAGCGCTTCAATCTGGTGGTGCAGCGCGTGCGCGCTCCCGGTTCCGAGCGTATCGAAGAGCAGGAAATATTCCGTGGCCTGTCCGTGGACCCGGATGCGGACCGCTTCGTTGCCGCGGTCCTGCTCGAATCGAAGATGGTGCGGGTCCGCCAGCCGGTTCCGGCGACGCGTCCGAATCCAACCTTGATGCCCGGCACCAATCTGCCGGTCGGCTATGTGAGCTCGAATCCGGATGGACACGACGGCCGGCCGCTGAGCGACTACGACATCATCGGCTCGGCCACCCGGCGCACCGGCCTGCACGCGCTGGCCGGCATCGAGAATCTCGCCTTCGTCTATATCCCGCCGCTGTCGCGCACGGCCGAGATCGGTGTCAGTACGGTCATGATTGCTGCGAAGTTCTGCCGCGAGCATTACGCGTTGCTGATCGTGGATCCACCGCCAGCCTGGAATGCGCCGGTGGCGGCGATTCAGGGATTGAAGAGCCTGGACTTCCACAGCGACAACGCGCTGATGTTCTATCCACGCATTCTCTGCACGGACCGCTTGCGCGGCCGCAGCGAGGTATTCGGCAATGGGGGGGCAGTCGCGGGAATACTGTCGCGGTTGGACGATTCCATCGCGATCGCGGCGACGCCGGAGCCCGAGCCCTTGCTGCGTGCGGGTGCACGGCTGGCGCGCGATATCAATGCGGCGGACCGTTGGCGGCTTGCCACGGCAGGCATCAACGTCCTGCAGATGGTGCGCAGTGTCGAGCGGGACCGCCCCGTCTTGCGCACGCTGGCTTGCGGTGCCAGCGCTTCCGCGGACTGGGCTTATCTGGCGCCGCGGCGTTTTGCTTTATACGTGATCAGCGCGATAGAGCGCGGTACGCGCTGGGCTGTCGCGGCGAGGAACGATTACTCGACTCAGCAGCGGGTCCATCGGCAGATTCGCGAATTTCTCGAGGAATTGCGCGCCGCAGGTGCGTTCTCGTCGGTGCCGGCGCGAGAGGCTTATGCGGTGATCTGTGACGAGCGCATCAACGATGCCGACGAGTCCGGTACGGTGAACATCCTGATTCAGCTCGCAGCGAATCATGCCGGCGAGTATCACAGCTTCATGATCACGCATGCGTTGCGCGCCAGCGTGGTTCGCCCGGTGGTGATCAATCGCCTGGAAGCTTCTTTCCTGGTCTACGACGAGCTGGAGCGCGAGATCACCATCAAGCTGCCGATCGAGGAAAATCTCGCGCGCATATTCGCGAGCTGAAAATCGAGTCTGTGGTCGATCGCGCCCCATGGCGTTTGTCATGCCATTGCCGGCGGGCCGGTGGTGTCCGGTGCGGCCGCACCGCCTGCATGGGAGCGCCGGGCTCAGCCGACGAGCTGGATCACCTCGGCCTTCTGCGCAGCGCTGAGTAGCGGGCCGAAGCCTGCCTTGAGATTGTCGCTCTGACGGTCCGGCTTGCCGGTGGCCGGAATCACGGCCGTGACCGCATCGTGGCTCAGCGCGAACTTCAGGAACATCTGCGCCCAGGAATCGATGCCGGCTTGCGCCGCCCAGCCCGGCAGCGCTTTGCCTTTTACCCGCCCGAACAGCGCGCCGTCCTCGAAATTGCGATTGGCGAGCACCGCGATGCCCAGTTCCTCGGCAATCGGGAACACCCGCTTCTCCGCGCCGCGCTGCGTGACCGAATAGTTGATCTGCAGAAAGTCCGGTTGGGTGGCCTGGACGATCTCGGCCAGTTCGTCCTGTGCGTATTCGAGGTAGTGGGTGACGCCCACGTACTTGACCTTGCCTTGTGCCTTGAGCTCGCGCGCCACCGCGATCTGGGTTTTCCAGTCGCGCAGGTTGTGGACCTGCAGCAGCTCGACCTGGTCGGTCCGCAGTCGCTTGAGCGTGCTGGCGAACTGTTCGAGGCCCGCCCGTCGGCCGCTGACGCCGGAGAGCTTGGTGGCGATGAACGCGCGCTTTCTTGCGCCGACTTCGCTCAGCAGCGGGCCGAGATTGTCTTCCGCGTCGCCATAGGTCGGCGCGGTGTCGATCAAGGTGGCGCCGCCGTCGAAGAAGCGCTTCAGCACTTCCTTGAGTGCGTCGTATTCGGCGCTGCCGGCGCGAACCTCGAAACTGCCCGAAGTGCCCATGCCGATGACCGGGATCGCTTCGTCGGTCGCTGGAATCTTGCGCTTCAGCATGCCTTCCGCGCTGGCGGCGCGCGCGGGTGGGGTCAGCAACAGCGATCCAGCCAGCGCCGAGGTGTGACCGAGAAATTGTCTGCGTGTGGTCATCTCGATGCTCTCCGCTGGTCGGTACCGCCGCTGGAATGTGCGGTGTAGGTGAGACGGCCGAAGGGTACGTGGCAGGCGGCAATGCCGCAATTGCGCGAGCCGCGCCCTGTCGTAGCGAATTCGACCGCGGCTCGGGCCGATACCTGGCGATGGCCGCTACTACGGATCGCCCCGGCTCGACGGGTGAGCATGGGTGCGTTGCGGCGGGGCAAGGTGTCCTTGGAAAACGAGGCTCTCGATGAAGCCCTGTCGTCGCGGATGGATGTCAGGGAAGGGCTGACTTATTCGTCCCCGGTCATTCCCGCGCCAGCGGGAATCCGTCGCAATCGGCACGATGGACTCCCGTCTGCGCCGGCTGCAGTTGATCGTCATGTAATCTGTGGTTTACATTGGTCCCGTACCGGAATATCCGACCGGAAAGCTTCGATAGCTGTTGCGAGAGTTGCGCGATGATCGCGCATGGCAGCGCGAATCCTGCATTCCCCATGCGGAATACAGATGAGGCGAATTCGCGCCAGCGTGCTCAGGCTGCCGACATCGAGCCGGCGATCGAGATTACGGCGGGCTGGAGCAGCTGAACATGGCGCGCAGGAAAGAAACGTTGTCGCGTTACGACGTTGCCGACTATCTCAAGAGCGGGCAGGACATGGCGGCGTATCTGAACGCCTGCATGGAAGAAGCCGGCGATGACGCCGCTTACATCGCGGCAGCGCTCGGAGATATCGCGCGCGCGCGCGGCATGATGCAGCTCGCCAGGGATACGGGAATCTCCCGTGAAGGCCTGTACAAGGCGCTGTCTGCCGATGGCAATCCGAGCCTAGCTACCGTGCTCAGGGTCGTGAAGGCGCTGGGGCTGCGACTGGCGACGAAAGTTGCCTGACCGGGGTGCAGGGCTCGTCCCGAGCGGCCCGGCTGCGCGCGGCCGCACCGGATCGCCCGGCGCGGCCGCACGGCCGACATTACAGTCCCGGCTGATAACGCAGCGTCACGAAGTACGTGCGGCCATCCTGATAGTAGAAGCGCGCCGTTTCGTAGTCGCGATCGAAGGCGTTGGCGATCTTGCCCTGCACCGACCAGCCGCCGGCGAAGCGCAACTCGC
>JBDHQY010000164.1:0-6049 GCA_039807315.1 Steroidobacter sp.
TGGAATATGGTGCCGTTGTAGTGGCCGGCGCGTACGTACTCCAGGAAGTTGGCCACGGTCAGCGGCGCGCGGGCCGTTTCGAGCTCGATCAGGAAGCTGCCCTTGCTGGTGTGCACCCGCACCAGCGCCGGTTCCGCGATGGGCACGGTCGTGGGGGCGGGGGCATCGGCCGCCATCGTCCGCGCCCCAATGAAAAGCAGCAGCGCGACCAGGATTCGGCTCAGGAGCAACGGGGCGGTGCGGTACATGGAAGTGGCGGATGTCCGGGTGGAATGCGACAGCGGCGATCTTAGCAAAGCGGATTGCGGGCAATGGCCGGGGAAGGGGCGATCCCTGCGCAAGGTGTATAGAATGCCGCCTCACGCGGCCTTGGGTGGCCGATGCGGCCGCCAATTACCGTTAAATGTCATCGACTGCACTCGTTACGCGCTTCGCCCCCAGTCCTACGGGCCATCTGCACCTCGGCAATGCCCGGACGGCGTTGCTCAATTACCTGGCGGCGCGCAAGACCGGCGGCAAGTTCATCTTGCGCGTCGAGGATACGGACGAGGCGCGCAGCTCCGCAGAGCTCATGCACGAGCTGTTCGAGGATCTGCACTGGCTCGGGCTGCGCTGGGACGAAGGTCCCGATGTGGGCGGGCCGCATGAGCCCTACCGGCAGCAGCAGCGCCGGGCGACCTACGAACAGTGGCTCGCGAAGCTGGAAGCGGCGGGGCTGACATATCCCTGCTTCTGTACTCCGGCCGAGCTCAATATCGCGCGCAAGCAGCAACTCGCTGCGGGCAAACCGCCTCGCTACCTCGGCACGTGCCGGGCGTTGAGCGAAGCCCAGCGGGCGCAGCGCGCGGCGAGCGGCCGGGAGGCGGCATTGCGCTTTCGCGTGCCGAGCGGAGAGCAGGTGAGCTTCACCGATGTGGTTCACGGCGAGCAGCGTTTCGCCAGCGACGATATCGGCGACTTCATCATCCGGCGCACCGACGGCAGCACGGCGTTCTTTTTCTCGAACGCCATCGACGATGCGCTGATGGGCGTGACCCTGGTGCTGCGCGGCGACGACCATCTGACCAATACGCCGCGGCAGATTCTCTTGCTGCAGGCACTGGGACTGCCGATCCCGGCCTACGCGCATGTTGCGTTGCTGCTCGGTATGGATGGCGCACCGCTGTCCAAGCGTCACGGCGACACCAGTCTGGGTGATCTGCGCAATCGCGGTTATCTGCCCGGTGCCCTGCGCAATCATCTGGCGCGCCTCGGCCACACCTGCGCCAGCGACGGCTGGCTCGACGATGCGGGCATGAGCGCCGAATTCGATCTCAAGCGTCTCGGGCGCGCGGCGGCCAAGTTCGACGAGGCGCAGTTGCGCCATTGGCAGAAGGAAGCGGTCGCACACCTGTCGGCCGATGACTTCCAGGAATGGATTTCAGCCGCGCTGCCGGCGGGCCTCGATCCCGAAAAGCGCGCCGCGTTCTCGCAGGCGATCCGTCACAACGTCGAATTTCCGGCGGATGCCCGGGTCTGGGTCGATGTCGTGTTCGGCAGGATCGTCGAATTCGAAAGTGCCGCGGCCGATACGATCCGTGACGCCGGCGAGCAGTTCTTTGCGGTCGCGCTGGAAGTGCTCGGTGTTCCCGGCCGGGACTTCAAGCAGGCTGCGCGCGAAATCGGCCAGCGCTGCAATCGCAAAGGGCCGGCTCTTTTCATGCCGCTGCGCGCCGCGCTTACCGGCGTTACGCACGGCCCGGAGCTCGGGCCGCTGTTCCCCTTGATTCCACCGGACGAAATCCGCACGCGCCTGGAGAATGCGCGCCGGCTCGCCAAATGATCCAAGAGACCCGATGCTGCAGATCTTCAATTCGCTGACCGGCCGCAAGCAAGAGTTCCAGCCGCTGCAACCCGGCGTCGTGCGCATGTATGTGTGCGGCGATACGGTCTACGACTACTGCCACATCGGCCATGCGCGCTCGAAGGTGGCTTTCGACGTCGTGCGGCGCTATCTGATGCACAAGGGCTATCGGGTCACGTTCGTCCGCAACATCACCGACATCGACGACAAGATCATCAAGCGCGCCGCCGAGAACGGTGAAAGCGTGCAGGCGCTGACAGCGCGGTTCATCGCGGCGATGCACGAGGACTACGACCGGCTGGGCATCCTGCGTCCCGATCACGAGCCGAAGGCGACCGAGCATGTGCCCGGCATCATCGAGATGACGCGCAAGCTGATCGAGAAGAATTACGCCTATGTCGCCGCCGACGGCGATGTCATGTACTCGGTATCGGCATTCGCGCCCTACGGCAAGCTGTCTGGCAAGCATCTGGCCGATCTGCGCGCCGGCGCGCGGGTGGCCATCGATGAGGCCAAGCGCGATCCGCTGGATTTCGTGCTGTGGAAGCGCGCCAAGCCGGGCGAGCCGTCATGGCCTTCGCCGTGGGGCGAGGGGCGTCCCGGCTGGCATATCGAATGCTCGGCCATGAGCTTCGACCTGCTGGGGCCGCGTTTCGATATTCACGGCGGCGGTCTGGACCTGAAATTCCCGCATCACGAGAACGAGATCGCGCAGTCCTGCGCGGCGACCGACGATCAGTTCGCGACTTACTGGATGCACAACGGTTTCGTGAACGTCGACAACGAGAAGATGGCGAAGTCGGTGGGCAATTTCTTCCTGATCCGCGACGTGCTGGATTCGGGGCACGTGCGCGATCCGGAAGTGCTGCGCTTCTTTCTCATGTCGAGCCATTATCGCGGCCCGATCAACTACTCGTTGACCCAGATCGAGCAGGCGGATGCGGCGCTCAGCCGGCTCTACACCGCGCTGCGCGATGTCGAACCGGCCAAGGACTACCAGCCGGGCGAGGCGACGCGTCGCTTCGAAGAAGCGATGAGCGATGACTTCAATACGCCAGAAGCGCTCGCGGTCTTGCAATCGCTCGCCGGTGATATCAACCGCGCGCGGGCTGCCGGGAATTCTGCACAGGCCGCAAGCCTGGCGATCGAGCTCAAGCAGCTCGGCAATCTCCTCGGCGTGCTGCATCTGGCGCCTGGCGCGTTCCTGCAGAAATCGGCAGCTGCGGCGGGGCAAGCCTCGGGAGCGGAAACCGCGGACGCGCGGATAGAGCAGCTGATCGCGGCCCGCAGTGCTGCGCGCAAGGCCAAAAATTTCAAGGAATCCGACCGGATCCGCGATCAGCTGGCGCAGTCCGGCATCGTTCTCGAAGACAAGCCGGACGGCACGACCATCTGGCGGCGCGCCTGATTGTGGCGGGCAGCTTGCCCGCGGCGCGATTTCAGCGCTCGCGCGGAGCGACCGCAAAGGGCGGCTGCGGTTTTTTTTCGAGCGCCTGCCGGACCTGCTGTGGTTGAGTCGGAGGTTTCCGACCCGCTTCAGTCGTGCCGCAGCAGGGCGGTGTCCGGGCTGTGATGGCTGCGTGCCGCCCGGACACGAGGCCGAGGTGCGGATACGGTCGCGCGACATCAAGAAAATTCCGACACGAACTGTCACTGACCCCTAGTCAGTGGCGCCTTCCTTCCGTATGATTCGCCACCCCGTGAGGGCGGCTTGGCGGGGCGTGGCGCAGTCTGGTAGCGCATCTGCTTTGGGAGCAGAGGGTCGGAGGTTCGAATCCTCTCGCCCCGACCACCTGACTTGAGCGGCGCCGTTGGACTTGCGCCCGTAGCTCAGCTGGATAGAGCATCGGCCTTCTAAGCCGAGGGTCGCAGGTTCGAGTCCTGCCGGGCGCGCCATACGCGGACGATGGTGGACGTAGCTCAGTTGGTAGAGCCCCGGATTGTGATTCCGGCCGTCGTGGGTTCGAGTCCCATCGTCCACCCCAACCACTTTTCGCAAGTGGGCTGTTAGCTCAATTGGTAGAGCAGCTGACTCTTAATCAGTTGGTTATAGGTTCGAGTCCTATACGGCCCACCATTTCCTCGACCAGCACCAAGCGCCCGATGCCGGCCCCGGCAATCAGGGTGTGCGCGGTCTAGGCCAGTCCTGCGTCGGCGCTGTCCGGCAACGTTACGGCTTTCGCCGCGCTTCGAACTCAATGATGAGACCGACAGAGTCGCCGACCCAGCCGTTCGCGACGCCGTAGTTCATTCCCCATTCGCTGCGCTGCACTTCGCCCCGCAGCGAGACGCCCATGACATACGGTTGCGGGCCGTTGCCGAGCGGATAGACGCCGCTCTTGTTCACTGTGCCCGTGAGCTGCAGTGGTCGGCGCTTGCCGAGCAGTTCGAGCTCGCCGTCGACGCGGAAGGTCCCGTCATCGGTCCAGGTTGCGGAATTTGCGGTGAAGGTCATGCGCGGGGTACGCGAGGCATCGAGGAAATCGGCGCCCCGCAGATGACCGTCGCGTTTGTCGTGCCCGGTGAACACGCTGCGGGTCTCGACGACCACTTCGACCTTGCTGAGTTTGCGCGTTGCCGCGTCGAAGACGTAGGAACCGGAGGCTTCCCTGAAAAAGCCCAGCGTGTCCGCATAGCCGAGGTGTCGGACCAGGAAGCCGATCGTGAGATGCTCGGGATCGATCTCGTAACGAGCTTCGGCGGCATGTGCGGGCACCGTGCCGACGAGTGCGAGCATCAGGGCGATAAGGATCTGCAGGATGCGCAGACGGGCATGCAAGCTGGCGTTCATGTCCAATACTGAGTCTGTGAGCGCTTTCCCGTCCAGTGCGGCGGGCTGCATGGGGTGGCCGGATCTGGGGCTCGATGCAGATAAAGACTCGTTCTTCGGGTCTGGCCAACCGGGATATGGGCGGCCGTGCCTGTGGCTGAAAAATGGGGGCGGCGGATGCTGCATCGGGCTTATCGATTCCCGGGCAGGCGCGTTTCGCGCAGCGGTCGCTATCCGGCCGTCGAGTCCCCTTCGCGCCAAGCCCATGCGCCAAGGGAGGTCTGATTTACTCGTTCTTGGTCATTCCCGCGCAGGCGGGAATCCGCCGCAATCAGCGCGATGGACTCCCGCTTGCGTGGGAGTGACGAGTAGATCAGGCATTCCCTAAATCCGCCGGTCCTGCGGAGAGGACGATCCGCGGGACAATTGAGTGTCGTACGTGAGCGAACCGGCCGCGTCGACGTCGGGCGAGGCCCAGAGACATCCCCGCCTGGATGCAGGCGATCTGACCGCTCCCGGCAGCCGCCGCCACCTCTCTCGGGTATACTCCGCCGCCCCGCGGGAGCCTGCGCCCCCGCGGCCGAGGTTTTGGAGCCTCGGGGCGGCTGAATAGGGACGGGCGGGCGGAGCAGGTCCGTTTACGCGAAAGTGGCGGAACTGGTAGACGCGCTGGATTTAGGTTCCAGTGGGTAACCCCGTGAGGGTTCGAGTCCCTCCTTTCGCACCATGCATAATTTATAGGGCAACAGGCTGATCACGACCCCAGGCGTTGCCTGGGTCAACAGAGGTTCTTGATCAATGCAGGTTTCGGTAGAGACAACCGGCGCGCTGGAGCGCCGCATGGAAATCCAGGTTCCGGCCGAGCGCGTCGAGAAGGCCATCGACGAGCGCCTGAAGTCGCTGAGCCGCACCGTGCGCCTGAAGGGCTTCCGTCCGGGCAAGGTGCCGGTGAACGTGGTGCGCCAGCAGTTCGGCGCCCAGGTGCGGCAGGAAGTGCTGGGCGACGTGGTGCAGTCGAGCTTCGCCGAGGCGGTGACGCAGGAGAAGCTGGTGCCGACCGGCGGCCCGCGCATCGAGCCGATCAGCACCGAGCGCGGCTCGGACCTGAAGTATCGCGCCGTGTTCGAGATCTTTCCGGAGATCCAGCTGAAAGGCGTCGAAGGTATCGAGCTCGAGCGTGCGGCGGCCGACGTCACCGCCGCCGATGTCGATGCCATGATCGAGAACCTGCGCAAGCAGCGTCCGACCTTCATCGCGGCGGATCGTCCGGCGCGTGACACCGATCGGGTCACGGTCGATTTCGAAGGCACGATCGACGGTGTCGCTTTCGACGGCGGCAAGGGCGAGAACATTCCGGTGGTGCTCGGTGCCGGGCGCATGCTGCCGGACTTCGAAGCCGGCCTGAAAGACGTGCGCGCCGGCGACCAGAAGACCAT
>JBDHQY010000165.1:0-6020 GCA_039807315.1 Steroidobacter sp.
ATTGGCCACGGACGTAGAGGCTCCAAAAATGAGGCGCGAATTCTGCCGATCAGGCGCCGCCAAGGCAAGCGAAAAACGTCGAAACCGGGCGGCAGCGGGGCCATTGCGGCCTCTTTGCAGCCGCTGTCGGCCCAGGACGGTCGGCATCAGCTGCAGCTGCTTCGCGTCGCCGGACCTGGGCTGTCCCTATGTTGCCGTGATCGCCGGTCTGCGAGGGGCTTGTGCGGGTTGGACTGCCCGCGAGGGCTGAGCCTGCCCGGATGTGGTCAGCATCTGCCTGCGGCCAGGCGGGCCGCGACCCCGGCTTTGACGCATTTTCATCGTCTCATGGCCGCCGTTGCCACTACTATTGCCGCCCCATGACTCACGCCCATCGAACAAGCGGCCCCGCATGAGCCGCGGCTTCTTCCGCAGCACTGCCATCGTCGGTCTGACCACGCTCCTGTCCCGGATCACCGGGCTGGCGCGCGACGTCGTGTACGCCTCCATGGTCCCCGCCGTGGCGCTGGAGGCCTTCGTCCTGGCCAACCAGATTCCGAACCTGCTGCGGCGTCTGTTCGCCGAAGGGGCGTTCTCGCAGGCGTTCGTGCCGGTGGTGGCCGAGTACCGCGCGCAGCGCTCGACCGAGGAGGTGCGCGGGCTGGTCGATTCGGTTGCCGGCACGCTGGGGCTGGTGCTGCTGATCGTTTCCGTGCTGGGTGTGATCATCGCGCCGCTCATCGTCCTGATCTGCGCGCCGGGTTTCAGCATGAAGGAAGCGGGGCAGTTCGAGCTCGCCGTCGAAATGCTGCGCTGGACGTTCCCCTACCTGTTGTTCGTATCGCTCACTGCGCTCGCCGGTGGCGTGCTGAACAGCTACGAGAAATTTGCGCTGCCGGCGTTCAGCTCGGTGTTGCTGAACGTGGTGATGATCGTGTTTGCCGCCTGGGTTTCACCGTATTTCGAGCGGCCCGTGGTCGCCCTGGCGGTCGGCGTGTTCGTCGGCGGCGTGCTGCAGGTGCTGCTGTTGCTGCCGCCCCTGATGAAGATGGGCCTGATGCGCTGGCCGCGCTGGAACCTGCAGCACGAAGCCGTGCGGCGCATCGCGCGCCTGATGGGGCCGGCGATCGTCGGCTCGTCGATGGGACAGCTGAGCGTCATGATCAGCACCGGCATCGCCTCGTTGCTCGCCGACGGCAGCATGACCTGGCTGTATTTCGCCGACCGGCTGGTGGAGTTTCCACTGGGCGTTTTCAGTATCGCGCTGGCCACGGTGATCCTGCCGAGCCTGTCGGCGCACCATGCCACGCGGTCCGCGCAGGAGTTTTCGGCAACCTTGTCCTGGGCCATGCGCCTGGTGTGCCTGGTCGTGATCCCGGCCTCCGTGGCCTTGTTCGTGCTCGCCGGCCCGCTGACGGTGGCGCTGTACTACCGCAGGGAGTTCACCGTCTTAGATGTGGAGATGACGCAGCGGGCGCTGATGGCGTTCTCCTTCGCGCTGCTCGGCTGGAGCCTGATCAAGGTGCTGGCGCCGGGCTACTACGCGCGGCAGGACACCAAGGGGCCCGTGAAAGTGGCCATGCGCGCGCTGGGGCTCACCATGGCGCTGAACCTGATTCTGGTGGGGGTGCTGGCCGTCACCGGCCGCTTGCAGGATCAGGGCATGCATGCGCTGCTGGCCTTGAGCAACGGCGTCGGTGCGCTGTTCAATGCCGCGCTGCTCTACATAGGTCTGGTGCGCAAGGGCGTACTGATCCGGGAGGCCGGGACCCGCAAGCTGCTGGCGCAGATCGCGGTGGCGAGCGCGACGATGGCGGTGTTCCTGTACTGGTTCGGCGGTGATGCGGCGGAATGGATCGCGGCGTCGACCACCCGACGCCTGGTCTGGCTCGCCGGCGTGGTTTGCGGCGGGGCAGCGGTGTATTTCGTGGTGCTGTGGGTCACGGGCGTCCGCCCCGGGCAATTCCGCATACGCGCGGCGGCGGCAGGATGAGCGCCAAGCCGGTCGTGGCGGAAAACGCCGTGAGTTCGACGCAACCGGACCCCTATAATCGGCCCAGGTCGGATTTGCATGAGTACGAGGCCGCGATGGAGTTTGTCCGGGGTCTGCACAACCTACGGGCGTGGCACCGCGGCTGCGTATTGACCATCGGCGCCTTCGACGGCGTGCACCGCGGCCACCAGGAAATGATCCGTGTGTTGCGTGAGCAGGCAGCCCGCTATCGGCTGCCTGCCGTCGTGCTGTCGTTCGAGCCGACGCCGCGCGAGTTCTTTGCCCGGGGCGCGCCGCCGGCCCGGCTGACGCGCTTTCGCGAGCGGTTCATGGCGTTCGAGCGTCATGGTGTGGACCGCTTCGTGTGCCTGCGTTTCAACGAGCGGATGCGCTCGTTGCCGCAGGACAAGTTCATCGAGGACATCCTGGTGCGGGGGCTGGGTGCGCGGCACCTCGTGGTCGGGCACGATTTTCGTTTCGCGCGCGAGCTGGCGGGCAGTGTCGCGACGCTGCGTGAGCATGGGCCGAGCTGTGGTTTCGAAGTGACCGAAGTGCCGCCGTTCGAGCTGGATGGTCAGCGCGTCAGCAGTTCGCTGATTCGCGAGACGCTGGATGCCGGCGACATGGAGCGCGCCGCGAAGCTGCTGGGTCGGCCGTACGGGATCACGGGTAAGGTGATCGACGGCGCGAAGCTCGGGCGCAAGCTCGGGTTTCCGACCGCGAACCTGCGCTTGCATCGACGCGCGACGCCGCTGGCCGGCGTTTTCGCGGTGCGGGTTTCGGGCGGTGGGCTGAGCAATGCGCCGGGCGTGGCCAGTCTCGGCACGCGTCCGGTGGTCAACGGCAAGGAGCTGCTGCTCGAAGCGCATGTGTTCGATTTCGACGGCGACCTGTACCGCCGGTACGTCACGGTCGATTTCATTGCGCGCCTGCGCGACGAGCGGTGGTTTCCGAGCGTCGACGATCTGGTGGTCCAGATGCGCCAGGACGCGGCGCAGGCGCGGCAAATTCTGGCGGCGGACCCGAGTTGAACGAGGCAGACGATTCGTTGAGCGCTATGGATTACAAAGACACCATCAATCTTCCCCAGACCGACTTTCCGATGAAAGCGGATCTCGCGCGACGCGAGCCCGACATGCTCAAGTGGTGGGAGGAGAACGCGATTTACGCCAAGCTGCGTGAAGTGGCGCGTGGTCGGCCGACATTCATTCTGGCCGACGGTCCGCCGTACGCGAACGGCGCGATTCACCTCGGGCACGCCATCAACAAGGTGCTGAAGGACATCGTCGTCAAGTCGCGCACCATCGACGGCTACGACGCGCCCTATGTGCCGGGCTGGGACTGTCACGGATTGCCGATCGAGCATCAGATCGAAAAGACCCGCGGCAAGGAAGTGAAGACGCTGGCGCCGCGCGAGTTTCGCCAGGCCTGCCGCGATTACGCGCTGGAGCAGGTCGACGGCCAGCGCAAGGACTTCAAGCGTTTGGGCGTGATGGGCGATTGGGAGCGTCCGTACATGACCTTGCAGCCGGGCTACGAGGCCGAGCAGCTGCGCGCATTCGCGCAGATCTTGCGCAACGGCCATGTCTACAAGGGACTCAAGCCGGTTCATTGGTGTCTGGACTGCCGTTCGGCGCTGGCCGAGGCGGAAGTCGAATACGAAGAGAAGACGTCGCCGGCGCTGGATGTGCGCTTTGCGGTGAAGGATATGGCCGAGCTGGCGCGCCGCTTCGGCTTGCAGCAGGTTCCGGCGCGTCGCGCGAGCATCGTGATCTGGACCACCACGCCGTGGACGCTGCCTGCCAACCAGGCCGTCGCGCTCGGACCGGATCTGCAGTATTCGCTGATCGACACCGGGACCGAGCTGCTGGTGCTCGCGACCGAACTGGCCACGGCGGTGCTGACGCGCGCCGGTGTGGCCGATTCGAAGCGCCTTGCCCAAGTAGCCGGCTCGGCGCTGGAAGGCTTGCAGCTCGCGCATCCATTCTATGACCGCACCGTGCCGGTCATCCTTGGCGATCACGTTACGCTGGATGCCGGCACCGGCGCGGTGCACACGGCTCCGGGCCACGGCCAGGAAGACTACGCGGTGGGCCTCAAATACAAGTTGCCGATCGACAATCCGGTCGGCAGCGACGGCCGCTTCGTGGCCGGCACGCAGTTCTTCGAAGGCGAGCGCGTGTTCGATGCCAACAAGCACGTGAGCGAAGTGCTGAAGGAACGCGGGCAGCTGTTGCACGAGGAGCCGCTGCGTCACAGCTACCCGCATTGCTGGCGGCACAAGACGCCGGTGATCTTCCGCGCCACCGCGCAATGGTTCATCAGCATGGAGCAGGCCGGGTTGCGCAAGTCGGCGCTGCGCGAGATCGCCAAGGTGAAATGGATGCCGGCGTGGGGCGAGAGCCGCATCGGCAACATGATCGCCGAGCGTCCCGACTGGTGCATCTCGCGCCAGCGCACCTGGGGCGTACCGATTGCGCTGTTCACGCACAAGGCCACCGGCGAGCTGCATTCGCGCTCGGCCGCGCTGCTGGACGAAGTGGCGGATATCGTCGAGCAGGGTGGCATCGACGCCTGGTTCGACCTGGATCCGGTGAAGCTGCTGGGCGCCGAGGCGCAAGACTATGAAAAGGTCACCGACATCATGGATGTCTGGTTCGATTCCGGCGTGATGCATCAGTGCGTCACCAAGATGCGCCCGGAGATTACCGCGCCCGCGGATCTGTACCTGGAAGGCTCCGATCAGCATCGCGGCTGGTTCCACAGCTCGCTGCTGACTTCGGCTGCATTGCATGACCGTGCCCCGTATCGCGCCGTGCTCACGCATGGCTTCACGATCGACGAGAAGGGCCGCAAGATGTCCAAGTCGCTCGGCAACGTGATCGTGCCGCAGAAGGTCGTGGGCACGCTGGGTGCCGATGTGCTGCGGCTATGGATCGCCGCGACCGACTACGCCAACGAGATGAGTCTGTCGGACGAGATCCTGAAGCGCGTCGCGGAGTCGTATCGGCGCGTGCGCAATACGGCCCGCTTCCTGCTCGGCAACCTGGCCGGCTTCGATCCGACGACGGATCAGTTGCCGCCGCAGCAGCTGGTGGCCATCGATCGCTGGGCGCTATGGCGCACGCAGCAGCTGCAGGAAGAGATCGTGGCGGCTTATCGCGCCTACCAGTTCCACCTGATCTACCAGAAGGTGCACAACTTCTGCAGCGTCGATCTCGGCGGCTTCTATCTGGACGTGCTCAAGGACCGCCTGTACACCACACCCAGGGAGAGCGCGGCGCGCCGCTCGGCGCAGACGGCGATGTACTGGATCGCAGAAGCGCTGGTGCGCTGGCTGGCGCCGGTGCTGTCGTTCACCGCCGAGGAGATCTGGCGGTTCATGCCGGGCCAGCGCGGCGAATCGGTGTTTTTCGAGACCTGGGCGCAACTGCCGCAGGGCGCGGCGACGCGACCGACCATCGATTGGGGTGCCATTCTGGATCTACGTAGCGCGGTGGCGCGTGAGCTGGAGAAGCTGCGCAACAGCGGTGCGATCGGCGCCCCGCTGGATGCGGAAGTGGATCTGTATTGCGCGCCGGCGCTGCTGGAGAAGCTCAGCGCCTTCGGCGAGGAACTGCGTTTCGTGTTCATCGTCTCGGACATCCGGGTGCATCCGGCCGAGGAACGGCCAGGTAATGCCGCCGCGGCATCCCCCGTCGGGGATTCCGCGGCATCACGGGAAGGCGGCGACAACGACGCCTGGATCGTGGTGCAGCCCACCGCCGCGCGCAAATGCGTGCGCTGCTGGCACAAGCGCGCCGATGTCGGCTCCCATGCGAAACATCCCGAGCTTTGTGGACGTTGCGTGACCAATGTGGAGGGTCCGGGCGAAACCCGGCGATTTACTTGATGAGCAACACTCCCTTGTCGAAAGTCTGGTTCCATCCCACGCGCGGCGCCAGCAACTGGCTGTGGCTGTCGTGCTTTGTGGTGCTGATGGACCAGGTCACCAAGGCGCTGGTGGTCGGCGCGGTGAAGATGAAGAGCAGCTTCGCGCTGCTGCCGA
>JBDHQY010000166.1:0-6013 GCA_039807315.1 Steroidobacter sp.
ATGATCGAACAGACTTCGCAATGGAATATCGTGGCCCGACAGCGTACGCAGCTGCGTCATCAGTCGCGCAGCCATCAACGAATTCCCACCGAGGTCGAAGAAACTATCCAGTACGCCGATCTGGCCGCGCCCCAGCACTTCGCCGAAAAGCTTCGCAACGAATTGCTCCGAAGCGTTACGGGGCTCGACTACGTCACGCGGAGCGAACGTCAGCTGCGATGCCTGAGCCGTCAACGCCTTACGGTCCACCTTCGCGTTGGGCGTCAACGGCAGTTGTTCCACGAACAGCACCACCGAAGGCTGCATATGTGCTGGCAGATGACGCCGCAGGTGATCGCGCAAGGCCGCCTCCGCAAGTCCGCTGTCGCCAACGATGCAGGCAACCAATCTCCTGTCGGCGTCCGACCCGATGACGACCACGGCCGCTTCTCGTACCTGCGGATGAGCGGCAATGATCGCCTCCAGTTCTCCGATCTCGATACGGAAACCGCGGATCTTCACCTGCTGATCGATACGTCCCAGGAATTCGAGATTGCCGTCCAGCAGGAATCGTGCCTGGTCGCCGCTGCGATAGAGGCGACATTGCGTATCCGCGACGAACGGATTGGCAACGAAGCGCTCCGCGGTCAGCTCCGGCCGGTTGAGATAACCGCGCGCGACACCGACGCCGCCGATGAAAACCTCGCCCGGCACGCCAGCCGGCACGGGCTGCCGATATCCATCGAGCACGTAGATCTGCATGTTGTCGATCGGACGTCCGATCGGCACCGTGCGCGCCGCTGCGACCGGTTCCTCTACCTTGTAGAAGGTCGGTCCGACCGTCGCCTCGGTCGGGCCATACGCATTGAAGAAGTCCCGTCCTTCGCTCCAGCGCTGTGCCGTGTCCCAGATACAGGCTTCGCCGGCGGAAATGACCGTACGCAGCTGCGGCAGCTGTAGCGGATCCAGCACCGCCAGCAGCGAGGGTGGCAGCGTGATCACATCGATCGCCTGCTCGCGCAGGCAGGCAGTCAACAGGTCGACACGCGAGATGACCTCTTGTGCAACGACATGCAAGGCGGCGCCGGTCGCCAACGCCATGCCGATCTCGGATATGGCGGCGTCGAAGCTGAAAGAGGCGAACTGCAATACCTTGCGCCCCGGCCCGACACCGAAGGCCCGGCTCTGCGCCAGCACCAGATTGGTCAATCCACCATGCCGCAACAGCACGCCTTTCGGGCAACCGGTCGAGCCCGATGTATAGATCACGTACGCCAGCTGATCGGCAGCGACCGGCTTGCCGTTCGCGATCGGCAGCGCACTGATCTCGGCGCCCAGTCCATCCAGGCAGACCACCGCCCCCGCATACGCCGGCAACGTCTCGAGCAGCCTGGATTGGGTCAACAGCACCGGAGCCGCCGAGTCTTCGAGCATGAAACCGAGCCGCTCCTGCGGGTAGGCGGGATCGAGTGGCACGTAGGCGGCGCCAGCCTTCAGGATGCCCAGCACGCCGACGATCATGTCGGTGGATCGTTCGACGCAGATGGCGACTCGCGACTCCGCAACGACACCCTGCTCCCGCAGATAGTGCGCCAGCTGGTTGGCGCGCTCGTTCAGAGCGCGGTATGTGAGTGTTTCGGAATCGCTGACCACAGCTACCGCTTGCGGCGAACGTTCCACCTGCGCTTCGAACAACTGCGGCAGACCGATATGCAACGGCGTATCGGTTGCCGTTGCATTCCAGCCGAAAAGCAGCTTGCTACGCTCTGCTTCATCGAGCATGGGCAGACGACGAATGGTGCAATCCGGGTCGGCAGCCGCACTGCAAAGCAGCGTGCGCAGATGGGCAAGCATCTGTTCGATCCGGCCGTGCTCGAACAGATCCGTGCTGTACTCGAATCCGAGCATGATGTCGTCCGCCAGCTCTGCCACCGACAGCGTCAGGTCGAACTTGGCCGCACCGGCTTCATTGGCCAGCACGATGAACTCGAGATCCGTCGCACGGTGCTCGGTTGCGGTCCCCACCTGATACTGGTATCCCACCTGGAAGATGGGGTTGTAGCTGGGCACTCGCACCGGCTGCAGCATTTCGACCAGCTTGTCGAACGGCACGTTGGGATGATCCAGCGCAGAATTGACGACGCTGCGGACCCTGGCAAGAAACTCGCGGAATGTCGGGTCGCCCGCCACCACGGTACGCAGAACCAGCATGTTGACGAAGTAGCCCAGCAGCGGCTCGAGCTCACGGCGGTTCCTGCTGGTCACCGGCGCACCGATCACCAGATCTTCCTGGCCGCTGTAGCGCAACAACAGCACGTCGAAGGCTGCGAGAACGGTCGCAAACAGGGTTGCGCCTTCATTGCGACTCAGCTCTCGTACCGCTCGCGTTGCTTCAGGCCCCAGCGAGAGCTGCACGACGCGCCCCTGTCCGCTGCGAACGGCTGGCCGCGCGCGATCGGCGGGCAGATCAAGTAACTGCGGTACTCCTTGCAGAGTGTCGCGCCAATATTTGAGTTCGCGCGCACCTGCGTCGCTGGCCAACCATTGGTGTTGCCAGGCCGCAAAGTCGCCAAATTGAACCGGGAGATCGGCAAGCGCCGGCGCATCGCGACCAAGACGCCGCTCATAACATGAAGCGAGCTCGCCGAGCAGGATCGAGGTGGACCAGGCATCGAAAATGATGTGATGCACGGTCAGCTGCAACAAGTGCTCCTGTTCCCCCATGCGCAACAGGTGTGCTCTGATCAACGGGCCGCTGGCCAGATCGAACGGCTGAACGCCGGCCTCCCGCTCGATTTCACGAACCGCTTCCTCGCGAAGCGCAGGCGGCATCATCCGAAGATCGGTGACCTGCATGACGATCTCTTGCGCCGCGGCGATGATCTGCAGTACCGCATCGTGTTCCTGGCGGAATGTCGTCCGCAGGATCTCGTGACGTGCAACCACATCGTTGAGGCTGGCCTGCAGAGCCGTAACCAGCAACGGCCCGGTCAGCTTCACGCTCATCGGGATGTTGTAGAGGCCACTGCTGGGGTCGAGGCGATCGAGGAACCACAGCCCCTGCTGCGCAAACGAGAGTGGCGCGCGTGTAGGATCTGTGCGACGTACGATCGCCGCCGGACCGGTGCCGACACGTCGCGCGCCCTTCAGCCGCTGCTCCAGCAGCTGACGCTGGGCTGCCGACAGACCTGATGCGGAATCTCGACCCGTCATTGCACTTCGGCCTGTTGCGCGGCTCCCTCGGCGACCAGCTTCTGTACTTCCTCGCTGTCCATCCGGCTGATCTGCTCCGTGAGCGCCTGCTCCACCGCGATTGCGAGCGCCGGTACGGTCGGCGCTTGCAAGAAAGCCCCCAGTTGAATTTCCACGCCATAGAGGTCGTTGACCTGAGTGAGCGCGCGCATCGCCAGTAGCGAGTGTCCGCCCAGGTCGAAGAAACTTCGATTGATGTCGGTCGGTACGCGTCCCAGTACTTCGCTCCAGATCTCGAGCAACGAGCTTTCGAGCTCGTTCGCCGGCGTCGCCACACCCTCGGGTTCGCGGCGGGAAGCTGCAGCCGACGCCGGCAATGCACGCCGATCGACTTTGCCGTTGGGGGTGAGCGGGAACTCCGACAGCCAGACAAAGACCGTCGGCGTCATGAAGCCGGGCAACCTGGTCGAGAGGAAACGCCGCAGCTCCGTACTGCTGGGCGCTTCACCCTGCGCGATCAGGTAAGCCGCCAGGGCCACATCGTCGCCTTCCGTGTGCACCATCACCACGGCGTCACGTATCTGCGGATGCTCGGTGAGGCGCGCTTCGATCTCACCGAGCTCGATACGGTAGCCCCGAACCTTCACCTGCTGGTCGACGCGGCCGAGATACTCGATGTTTCCATCGTGGAGGAAGCGCGCCATGTCGCCCGTCCGATAGATGCGCGCGCCGGAAGCGAACGGATCGGCAATGAATTTCTCCTCGGTCAGCTGCGGGCGATTGAGATAGCCGCGAGCCAAGCCTACTCCGCCGATGCAGATCTCTCCCGGGACGCCTACGGGAACCGGCTGCTGCTGATCGTCGAGAATGTAGACCTGCATGTTGGAGATCGGCCGGCCGATCGGCACGGTTCTGCAGCCGCCGATGCGATCTACGACCCGATAGTAGGTCGGTCCCACCGTGCATTCGGTCGGCCCATAGGCGTTGAAGAAATTGCGGCCCTCGGACCAGCGCAAGGCCGTCTCCCAGGGACACGCCTCGCCGGCCGAAATGATCGTACGCAGGCCAGTCAGCCGCTGCGGATCGAGCAATGCCAGCAGCGACGGCGGCAGGGTGACGACATCGATGGCCTTGGCGTTCAGAGTCCGCGTCAGGCCATCGAGCGACATCAACGTGTCGCGATCGACCATGTGCAGGGTCGCGCCCGTGGTCAGGGCCATGCCGATTTCGGAGATGGCCGCATCGAAGCTGAAGGAGGCGAACTGCAGCACCTGCAGGCCTGCCCGCAGCCCGAACGCCTGGCACTGCGCAAGCACCAGATTGCTCAGGCCACGATGCTCAAGCAGCACCCCCTTGGGACGCCCCGTGGATCCCGAGGTATAGATGATGTACGCAAGCGCAGCAGGCTGCGCTTGCGGCGGCAGATTGCCAAGCGGCGCGGCCGCCAATTCGGGCAAATCGGCATCCAGCATCACGCAACTGGCATTCGTCGGGATCGCGTCGAGAAGCGACTGCTGCGTGATGACGAGCTTCGCTGCCGCATCCTCCAGCATGAACGCAAGCCGTTCCGTCGGATAGGCCGGATCCAGCGGCACGTAGGCAGCGCCGGCCTTCATGACTCCGAGTGCCGCGACGATCATTTCCACCGAACGATCCAGACAGATGGCGACGCGCGTTTCCGTCGTCACGCCGCGCCCGCGCAGATAGTGCGCAAGCTGGTTGGCCCGTTCGTTGAGCCGCCGATACGTCAGAGTCTGGCTCGCCGAAGCGACGGCCGGCAGGTCCGGCGTGCGCTCGGCCTGCGCCTCGAACATCTGCGGCAGAGGAATGTGCAGCGGCAGATCCGGCGCCGACGTCGCATTCCAGCGGCCGACGACGAGATCGCGTTCTGCAGCGCTCAGCAACGGCAGTTCGGCGAGTCTCGTGTCCGGATTGGCTACTGTCGCCTCGACCAGGACCCGCAGACCCGTCATCCATCGCTCGACCGTAGCGGCATCGAGAAGGTCGCTGTTGAAGTCGCAGTCCAGTACCAGCCGCTTATCGTCGTCGACGACGTTGAGCGCCATGTCGAAGAACAGATGCGGCCGCGGAATCTCCTCCAGGCCGATCTCCAGGCCCGCAAGCTGAAAGCCCGCGCTCGCGCGATCCACATTGAAGACGACCGACACCAGCGGCGGACGCGACGGATCGCGAGGCAGATTCAGCAGCTCGATGATCCTTCCCGATGTCAGCGCCTGATGCTCGAAGGCGTCGAGCGTGGCGCGCTTGACCTCTTTCAGGAACTCCTTGAATTTCGTCTCGGCGGTGTACGAGTTGCGCACCGGCAGCATGCTCACGCAGTGCCCGACCAGGGCCTGACTGCCTTTGACGTGCTGCAGCTCCGCGGCGATCTGCCCGGCCGCGGGCACACCCACCACGACATCCGCCTGCCCGCTCAGACGATGCAGCAGCGCCTTGAAACAACCGAGCAGATAGTTCGGCAGCGTAGCGCCCTGTCGAGCGCTGGCCTTCTTGAGCGCCTGGGTGAACTCGGACGGCCATTCGACAGTCACCCGCGATGCAGCGAAATCGCGCCAGGCCGGCCGGGGCCTGTCCGTGGGCAGATCGAGCGCCGGCGGCGGAACCGAGAACTTCTCTTTCCAATATGCTTCCGCGCGCGCAACCGCCGCTTTGCGTTCGGGGCTGTCGAGCAGCTGTCGATACTCGCTGAACTGCAGCGCCTCTTCCAAGACGCCATGCGCCTTGCCGGTCTTGGCCGCATACAGCGTACTGAGTTCATGGAACAGCACGCCGAAGGACCAGCCGTCCACCACCAGGTGGCTGTAGGCCACGATCAACACAT
>JBDHQY010000167.1:0-6000 GCA_039807315.1 Steroidobacter sp.
GCCGCGAAGGCACGGACTTGTTTCTGAAGAGCGGGGTCAAGCCGCTCGACTCCAAGTGCAAGCTGGAAGTGCCGCCGGGTGGCATCAAGGGCGAGCGCAAGAGCCGTCTGTCGGACTACGGTCTGCAGCTGCGCGAGAAGCAGAAGCTGCGTCGCATGTATGGCGTGCTGGAACGTCAGTTCCGCAACTACTACATCAAGGCCACCGGCCGTCCCGGCGCCACCGGTTCGAACCTGCTGCAGATGCTGGAAGGCCGCCTGGACAACGTGGTTTATCGCATGGGCTTCGCCGCCACGCGCTCCGAAGCGCGCCAGCTGGTCAGCCACAAGGCGATCTCGGTGAACGGTGAAGTGGTCAGCATCGCCTCCTTCCAGTGCAAGGCCGGCGACGTGGTCGCGGTGCGCGAGAAGGCGCAGAAGCAGCTGCGCATCCAGTCGGCGCTGCAGATCAAGGCCCAGGTCGGCTTCCCGGAATGGGTCGAGGTCGACGAGAAGAAGTTCAGCGGCGTGTTCAAGCAGCTGCCGGATCGCGAAGACATTCTGCCCGAGATCAACGAAAACCTCGTGGTCGAGTTGTACTCGAAGTAATGCTTGATGCCGGCGGCATGCGTTCGCCGGTGCTCGATTCGTCCGGTGGCAGTGACGCCGCCGACAGGTTGATTGCTCCGGCGACACTGTGCCGCCGGAGACGAGATTTGGTTGCGCTCCTCGAGCGCGAATGCCGTAAGCGGCACACTAGCAGGTGAATCCTCCATGCAGGCATCCGTCGGCGAATTCCTGAAGCCTCGCGTCGTCAAAGTCACGCCCACCACCGCCCGTCAGGCGAAGGTGGTGATCGAGCCGTTCGAGCGTGGCTTTGGTCATACTCTCGGCAATGCGCTGCGCCGCGTGCTGCTGTCGTCCATGCCGGGCTGCGCGATCACCGAAGCTGAGATCGACGGCGTGCTGCACGAATACACCAGCATCGAGGGTGTGCAGGAAGACGTGGTCGACATCCTGCTGAACCTGAAGCAGGTGGCGATCCGTCTGAACGCGCGTGAAAGCACCGAGCTGCGTTTGCACAAGAAGGGTCCGGGCCCGGTCACCGCCGGCGACATCCAGCTCGACCACGACGTGGAAGTGCTGAACAGCGACCTAGTGATCGCCAACCTGACCAAGGCCGGCGAGCTCAACATGATGCTCAAGGTCGAGCGCGGCCGCGGCTATCGCCCTGCGATCCAGCGCGCGACCTTCGAGGAATCCTCCGGCCCGATCGGCCGGCTGCAGCTCGATGCCTCGTTCAGTCCGATCCGCCGCGTCACCTATACGGTCGAGAGCGCGCGCGTGGAACAGCGCACCAACCTCGACAAGCTGATTCTCGACATCGAAACCAACGGCACCATCGACGCCGAAGAGGCGATCCGCCGCGCCGGCTCCATCCTCAAGGATCAGCTGTCGGTGTTCGTGGATCTGCAGGGCCAGGACGAGGGCGCCGCCAAGACTGCCGAGCAGCAGTTCGACCCGATCCTGCTGCGCCCGGTCGATGAGCTGGAGCTCACCGTTCGCAGCGCCAACTGTCTCAAGGCCGAGAACATCCATTACATCGGCGATCTGGTACAGCGCACCGAAGTGGAACTGCTGCGCACGCCGAACCTGGGCAAGAAGTCGCTTACCGAGATCAAGGAAGTGCTGGAAAGCCACGGCCTGTCGTTGGGCATGCGTCTGGACAATTGGCCGCCGGTCAGCCTCAAGCGCGACGACGACCGGGATGTGATCTGAGGAAAGTCGCCTGGCGGCACGGCGAGCGGTGTACCCGCATGGCCGCGCCACGAATCACGATTACGAGTCACTGAAGAACAATGCGTCATCAACTCTCCGGCCGGCAGCTCAGCCGCAACGCACCGCATCGCCAAGCGATGCTCCGTAACATGGCCGCCTCGCTGCTTCGGCACGAGACCATCCGTACCACCTTGCCCAAGGCCAAGGAGTTGCGGCGCGTGGTCGAGCCGCTGATCACCCTCGGCAAGGACGACAGCGATGCCAATCGCCGCCGTGCTTTCGCGCAGCTGCGCGATGCCGAAGTGGTGGTGAAGCTGTTCGAGGACCTGGGGCCCCGTTTCAAGACCCGCCCGGGTGGCTATACGCGCATCCTGCGGATGGACCCGCGCGCCGGCGATGCCGCGCCGATGGCGCTGATGCAGCTGCTCGACCAGCCTGAAGCCGTGGCCGACGCCGCTGCGGCCGAGGAAGGCGACGCACCGGCCAAGAAGAAGGCCGCCAAGGCGCCTGCGAAGAAGGCTTCGCCGAAGAAGAAAGCGGTGAAGACGGACGCGGAGAAAGCCGAGAAGAAGGCGCGCGCCGAAAAGAAGGCCGAAGCCAAGACCCAGAAGGTAGCAGCCAAGAGCCAGAAGAAGACTGCGGCTCCGAAGAAGGCCGCAGCCAAGAAGAAGGCGGCGAAGTAATTCGCAGACCTTCGGGTAACAGCGTTACGGGAGAAAGCCGGGCATTGCCCGGCTTTTTTCTTTTGGAATCCTCACGCGCCCGGCAGGATCGCTATTCGGGAGCTGCCAGTCCCTTGGTGTAGAGCACCTTGCCCTCCGGCGTCACCAGCACGGCGTCGATGTCTTCGAGGCGGTTGTAGATTTCCAGGGCGCGCTCCGCGCCCAGCACGAAGGCGGTCTTGGACAGGCCGTCGGTGCGAGTGGCGGTCGGGCCGATGATGGTGGCGCTGCGCACCTTGCGCGCCGATTGCCCGGAATGCGGATCGATGATGTGGTGATAGCGCACGCCGTCCTCGTCGAAGTAGCGCTCGTAGTCGCCGGAGGTGGAGATCGCCGCGTCCTCGAGCGGAATCCGCGCGATCACCTCGTCCTTGCGATCCGGGTGGCGGATGCCGATGACCCACGGCTTGCCGAAGCGGTCGCCGATGATGCGGCTGTCGCCGCCGGCAGTGACCAGCGCGTGCTGGATACCGCGTGCCTGCAGGATCCGGATACCCTGGTCGACGGCATGGCCCTTGCCGATGCCGCCCAGGTCGATGCGCACGCCCGGCTGCGAGAATTTCACGGTCTGCGCCTTGGGGTCGAGCAGGATGTGACGATAGTTGATGGCCGGCAGCGCCTTTTCGATCTGCGCCTGGTCGGGGCGCACATGGTGGCGGAAATCGTACATGTAGCCGACGCTGGCGTAGGTGATGTCGAAAGCGCCGTCGGTGATGCGCGAGTATTCCAATGCCTGCGTCAGCAGATCGAACAGCTCGGCGCTGATCCTGAGCGGCGCCTTGGCGGCTTCGGCGTTGACCTTGGAGACCTCGCTGGTTGGCTTGTAGGTGCTCATGTCGCGATCGACGCGCCGCATCTCGTCCATCACGGCTTCGATCGCGGCGTCGCCCTGCGCGCGGCTGTCGGCCCACAGCTCGACCACGATGCGGGTGCCCATGATCCCGTCCTCGACGCGCTCGACCCATTCGGCGTGCGCGGTGGCGACGAGGCCGGTCAGGGCGATGGTGAGTGCCAAGCGTAGGGTGCGCATGCGAGACATGTTAGCCAGCCAGGCCGCCGGCCACAAAAAATCTCCGATCCGCGACATCGCTCCGGCGGTGCCCAGAAAAAAGCCCGCGCATCCGTCGATGCGCGGGCCGTGGGAGGCTGGAGCTCGTTTCAGTAGCGGACGCGGAAGGTCGCGCCATACATCCTGGGCGCGGCGGGGAACGCGTTGAACGTGTTGAGCGGGTTGCCAGGATCGGGAAACAGCGCCTGCAGCGGACCGTCGAAGCCGACCTGCACGTACTCGGTGTCGGTGATGTTGGTGCCCCACAGCTCCAGCATCCAGCGCTCGTCGGCGCGCCCGATGCCGATCCTGGCATTGGCCACCGTGTAGGAGTCCTGGTGCTTCTCCACGTCGAGGTCGGAGCCGGTGTTGTAGCTGCCCATGTACTTGGCACCGACGTTGAAGCGGGCGACCAGGTTGCTGGCGAAGTTCCACTCGTAGGTCGCTGCCAGCGAGCCGGACCACTCCGGTGCGAACGGCATGGTGGCGCCGGGCAGCTTGTACAGCGCGCCGGAGCTGCTCAGCGGCGTGCGTTCCGTGAAGTCCGCTCCCGGGATGTGTTTGCCGAACTCGGTCTTCGCGTACATCAAGCCGCCCTGCAGCGTCAGCCCCCGCACGGCTGCCGGCTGCCACAGCAGCTCGGCGTCGATGCCGGAGGAGGTGACCTTGGGGATCGAGCGCACTACGAAGCTGGTGCCGAGGAAGCTGTTGAGCTGGAAGTCCTCGTACTCCTGGTGGAACGCCGTCGCGTTCAGCATCAGCCGGCCGCCGGCCAGGGTGTTCTTGATGCCCAGCTCGTAGCTGTCGACGAACTCGCCGGGGAACGAGGTGTCGCTGACGGGCGTGATGCCCGCGCCGCTGGCGGAGTTCCCGTCCGCGGACTGCACCCGGTCGAGGTTGAAGCCGCCCCCCTTATAGCCGCGCGCGTACGAGGCATAGGTCATCACTTGCTGGTTCCAGCGATAGGCCACTTTCAGCGTGCCGGACCACTCCTTCTCCTTGCTTTCCTGGAACGTGGTGCCGCGGACGCCGTGCAGAGCATTGGCCCACGGCAGACACATGTAGCCCGCGATCTGCGGGCCGGCCGAGGCCATGACCGCGTTCTGCACCGCCGCCGGCAGGCCGGCGAAAGCGGTGCTGCGCGAACTCAGCGCGGCCCGCAGCAGGGCATAGCGGTTCGGGTTGGCCGGATTCTGGTCGGTCAGCGCGCCGGTGCATGCCAGGCTGCCGTTCGGGTTGCTGTAGGCCGACGTCAGATCCTTGTCCTCGCGCGTGTAGCGCAGGCCGAGTGTGACGTCGAGCGCGTCGGTTGCGTGCCAGGTGTTGTTGGTGAACAGCGCCAGGCTCTTCGCGTCCTGGCCGTAGCGGTCGAGCGCGCCAAGGCCGGCGAAACCGGTGCCGTACGCTGTGCCGCCGACCTGCGACAGGAACGCTGCCGGAGGCAGGCTCAGCGGGTTGTCCAGAGGTACGCCGTTCCCGGCGAGGCTCTGTCCCACCAGCTGATAGACCAGCGTGGACACGTAGGGCTCGTAATGCGAGCCGACACGGTAGCTCTCATTGCGCTTCAAGTGCTCGTCCGAGTAGAACGCGCCGAGCATCCAGTCGAAGCGCTCGGTGGTGCCGGTCAGCCGCAGTTCCTGGCTGAAGGTCTTGAAGCCGGTGAACGACTCGTCCGGGTCCGCGTTGCGGTAGATCAGGTCGGCGGTGCTGAAGTCGTAGTCGAGGCCGTTGACCACCCGCCAGTCCCGCAGCGCGCTGATCGAGGTCAGCCGCAGGCTGTCGCTGGGATCCCAGTTGATCTCGGCCTGGACGCCCTTGTCCTTGATGTCCTGGGTGGTGGGGCGGTTGCTGTAGGCGACGCGATCGAAGGGATCGTCGCCCGGGGCCGCGACCGCCTTGCCGCCGGCCAGTGCATTGAGGATCGCCGCGGTGGCGCCGACGGTGGTCTGCACCGCCGTGCAGCAGTTCTCATCGCGGCTGGTGTGATCGGCGGAGATCAGGATGTCGAGATTGTCGCTGGGCTCGAACAGCAGCTTGAGGCGCTGGGTGTTGAAGTTCTGGTCGTAGTCCCGGTCCTGGGTGCGCGGGCCCTGACCGGTGCGCACGTCCATCCAGCCGTCGCGCTGGCGTTTGGCGGCGAAGATGCTGAAGGCAGCCTTGTCGCTGAAAGCGTCGTTGTAGCTGCCCGAGACGCCGAACGCGTCGTAGTTGCCGGCGGTGAGCTCGGCTTCGGCGCTGCGGGTGTAGCTCGGGCGGCGGGTGACGACGTTGATCACGCCCGCCGAGGTGTTCTTGCCGAACACGGTGCCCTGCGGCCCCTTCAGCACCTCGATGCGCTCGACCTGGCCGAGATCGCCGAAGGCGACGCTGTTGCGCGGCCGGTAGACGCCGTCGATGACCACGCCCACCGAGGATTCGAGGCCGACGTTGTCGCCCACCGTGCCGATGCCGCGGATGCGGGCGGTGGTGATGG
>JBDHQY010000168.1:0-5990 GCA_039807315.1 Steroidobacter sp.
AGGTCGCCCACGCCGCTGCCGTGCAGCGCCGAGATGAAATGCACCGGCGCGAAATCCAGGAACGGCAGGCGCAGATCCAGGCCGGTGCGGATCTCGTCGCGCTTGTCCATCGGAATGCCGTCCCATTTGTTGACGGCGATGATCAGTGCCCGGCCGCGCTCGGCCACCATACCGAACAGCGTCGCATCCTGCTCGGCCACGGTGTCGTGCGCATCGATGACGCCGATCACCACGTTGGCGTCGTCCACCGCCTGCAGCGTCTTGATGACGCTGAATTTCTCGATGGCTTCCTCGACCCGCGCGCGGCGGCGTACGCCGGCGGTATCGATCAGCGTGTAGGTGCGGCCATCGCGTTCGAACGGCACGAACACCGCATCGCGCGTGGTGCCCGGCTGATCGAAGGCAATCAGGCGGTCCTCGCCGATCAGGCGATTGATGAGCGTGGACTTGCCGACGTTGGGGCGGCCGATGACGGCGACGCGAATGCCGCGATCTTCGACCGCGGCAGCGCCGTGCGCGATCTCGAAGCCGGTCAGCGCTTTCTCGAGCAGCGGCCGGATGCCGTCGCCGTGTGCCGCCGAAATCGTGACGGGCTCCCCGAGGCCGAGCTGATGGAAATCCGCTCCGGCCGTGGCGCCATCGATGCCCTCGGCCTTGTTGGCGACGACGATGACGTCCTTGTTCAGCTTGCGCAGCGTCTGCGCGACGAAGCGATCCGAATGCGTGCAGCCTTCGCGCGCATCGAGCAGAAACAGGACCCGATCGGCTTCCTCGATGGCGCGCAGCGTCTGCTTCGCCATCAGCTGCTCGATGCCCTCGGCCTGGGCCATCAGGCCGCCGGTATCGACCACGATGTACGGGATCGCTCCGAGCTTGCCGTAGCCGTAATTGCGATCGCGCGTCAGCCCAGGCAGATCCGCTACCAGCGCATCCCGCGATCGGGTCAATACATTGAACAGCGTCGACTTGCCGACATTGGGTCGGCCGACGAGCGCGATGACAGGCAGCATGGGGACACTCAGCGGGCGTCGGCCGACCGCTCGCCTCGAGGTGTGGATTGCAACGCGATCAGCTTGCCGCCATCGGTCTGGACGAAGACGCGGCCGTCCGCGGTCACCGGAGCATTGGTGATGCGCTCACCGTCGGTCTTGCGGCGCGCGGCGATCTCGCCGCTGGCCTTGTCGAGCCAGTGCAGGTAGCCCTGGAAATCGCCCACCAGCAGCGAATCGCCGTCGAGCGCCGGAGCGCTCAGGCCGCGCCGCTTCAGTCCGGCCTGCTCCCACAGCACCGCGCCGTCGGTGCGCTTCATCGCCACCACGACGCTGTCGGCATTCGTCAGGTAGATGTTCTCGTCGTCCATGGTGAAGCCACGATAGCTCGAGGTATCGCGCGCCCACCAAATCTGGCCGGATTCCAGCGCCAGCATGGCGACCCGCCCCTGGAAGCCCACCACGAAGACATCGTCGCCGGCGACGTGCGCGGGCGCATCGATATCGGCCAGGCGTTCCAGCTCGGTGCGGCCACGCGGCGCATTGACGATGGTGTCCCACAGCACGTCGCCGTTACGCGAATCCACCGCGATCACCTTGCCGCTGTCGAAGCCGGCGATGATCCGGTCACCGGCCAGCACCGGAGCCGCCGTGCCGCGCAAGGTCAGGCGCGGCACTTGCTCGTCCACCGCCCAGCGCTTGCTACCGTCGCTGAGCGACAAGCCTTCGAGATGACCATCGACGGTACGGATCACGACCAGATCGTTGGCGATCAGCGGGCGGGCGAGCACTTCGCTGCCGACCGACACGCGCCAGCGCTGCTGGCCGCTAGCGGCATCCAGAGCCAGAACGTCGCCATCGCTCGAACCCAGCACCACCAATCCCGCACCGACTTCCGGACCGGCGGACAGCGGCGCCTTGGTTTTCACCAACCAGGCGCGCCGGCCGGTCTCGGCCGCGCTCGCAAGCACTTCGCCATCGTGAGAGGCGGCGTAGACCACGCCCTCGGCCACCGCCGGACGCAGCGCCAGCCGCAGGCGTTCGGCGTCGCCGCCCAGCCCGGTATTCCACAGCTGCTCGACATTGCGCTTGGCGACGATGTCGACCAGCACGGCCGGCGGATCCACGTCCTTGTCCTTGTCGCAGGCCGCCAGGCCCGCGAGCACGACCAGGACCACCAGACCACGCGTGATCGACTTGTACATTACGGCTGCCCCTGAATCTCTGTTGCCGGCGCGACACCGCCGGCATCCTGCAACTTCAGCTCGACCAGAGCGCGATCCAGCTGCGCGTCGGTACTTGCAAGCGCCGCAGCATATTCCGCGCGGGCACCTTGCGCATCGCCCTTCGCAACCAATGCATCACCGCGGATCTCGTGCGCTTGCGCACTGAAACCGCCTGTGGTCAGCGGCTGCAACAGCCTCACGGCTTCGTCGTGCTTGCCTTGCTGTACCAGCAGACGCGCAAGCCGCAGCTGGGCGATGTCTGCCAGTTCCTTGTCCTTCGACTTGCCGACCACGGCCTGCAGCAGCGGCTCCGCCTTGGCGAACTCGCCCGCTTCCACGTACGCCTTCGCCAACAGCAGCTGCGCCTGTTGCGTGTAGGCAGTCGAACTGAAATCGGTCTCGATCTGTTTCAGAGCCGCTTCGGCCTTGCCCAGGTCGTTGCCGTTGAGCGCGCTCTGGGCTTCGGCATAGAGCTGCGACGCATGCTCGGCGCGCTGCACGCGGTAGCCCTGCCAGTAGCGCCAGCCGAAGAGCACCGCGATACCCACCACGATGCCGGCGAGAATCCAGCGCCAGTTCTCGCGCCACCATTGCAGCAACGCCTCTTCGCGTTCTTCGTCCGATAGAAGTTCATCAGCCATAGCTTGAAATCACTTGCCTTTGAGTCTTGTGCCGATTGCCGTCGCCAGGGCATCCCAGGCGATTTCCGATTGTGGCTGTTCGACGCGCAGGGACTTCAGACCCACCACGCGCCTTTCGGTTTCGCCATCGCCGAGAATTAATGCCAGGCCGGCGCCGCTCTTGTCGGCGCGCTTGAGCTGGGACTTGAAGCTGCCGCCGCCACAGTGCGTCTCGATCCTGATGTCGGGCAATGCGTCACGCAATTGCTCCGCCAGCCTCAGACCTTGCGCCTCGGCACGCTCGCCCGCGATCACGAAATAAATGTCCGGGGCCTGCGTCTGAGCGTCCAGCCCCTGCACTTTCAGCAGCTCGACGATGCGCTCCTGGCCCATCGCCCAGCCCACCGCCGGCGTCGGCTCGCCGCCCAGTTGCGTCACCAGTCCGTCATAGCGGCCACCCGAGCACACCGCGCCCTGCGAGCCCAGCTCGCTGGTAAGCCACTCGAACACGGTGTGCGAGTAATAGTCGAGCCCGCGCACCAGCCGCGGATTGATGACGTACTTGATGCCCACGGCATCCAGATGCCTGCACAGGCCGTCGAAATGCTGCTTCGACTCCGTGTCCAGATATTCGGACAGCAGCGGCGCGCCCGCGATCACGTCCTGCAACTCCGGATTCTTGCTGTCGAGGATGCGCAGCGGATTGCCTTCCAGCCGGCGCAGGCTGTCCGGATCGAGCTTGGACTTGTGAGCGGTGAAATAGCTCACCAGCTTTTCACGGTGCGCGCGGCGCGAGTTTGGATTGCCGAGCGAGTTCAGATTCAACTCCACCCGGTGCACGCCGAGCGCGTGCAGCAGACGCGAGCTCAGCATGATGATCTCGGCATCGATATCCGGTCCGGCGTAGCCGAAGGCCTCGACATCGAGCTGGTAGAACTGGCGGAAGCGACCGCGCTGCGGCTTCTCGTGCCGGAACATCGGTCCCGAGCACCACACGCGCTGGCGCTGGTTGTGCAGCAGCCCGTTGGAAATCATGGCGCGCACGATGCCGGCCGTGGCTTCAGGCCGCAGCGTCAGCGAGTCGCCGCTCGGGTCGTCGAACGTGAACATCTCCTTCTGCACGATGTCGGTGAGTTCGCCGATGGAGCGCTTGAACAACGCAGTGTGCTCGACGATGGGCACGCGGATTTCCTGGTATGCGTACGAGGCAAACAGCTCGCGCGCGATGCTCTCGAGGCGCTGCCAGCCGGCAATCTCGGCCGGCAGCACATCGTTCATGCCGCGTACCGGCTGTATGTTCTGATTCGACGTCATCTATTCGTTACCGACTCATCTCACCAACCCATCGGCCGCCACCGTGAAGTACGCCGCATCCTTGCCGGCACGGCGCGGCACGGGCACCGATTGGTCGTTCACCTGCATGGCGACAGCCGCAGCCACGCCCAGGGTCACTTGCAACGGCGGCTCGCCCGACAAGGTTCGCGTCTCGCCGGGCTGCCCGACGCCGTACATCAGTCGCCGGCCGCGAGCATCGCGGATCTCGGTCCAAGAAGCCGCGGAGAACTGCAACCGCAGGCTCACGCTGCCGGCTACCGGTGCATCTGCAGGAGCTACCGCTGCCGCTGCGGGCGGTGTTTCCGCCTCTTCAGGCTCGATCACCGCTTCCTGCGCCGACTCCATATCCAATTGCGGCAGCGTGCCCTCGGGTACGACGCTCTCGACCGGAGCCGACGCCGGCCCCGGCTCGCCCGGCTGCAGCCGATCGAGCAGCTGCCCTGCCAGCCAGAGCAGCCCCGCGGCCACGACCGCACCCACTACGATCCACAATGGCACCCGCAACGATACCCGCGGCCGCAGCTGCGGCGGGGTCACGGCCGGAACCACCTGCGGCGCCACCGGGATGTCGCTGAGCGACTGATAGTGGGTGATCACCGTATCCGGCGACAGGCCCAGCAGGCTCGCATACTTGCGCAGATGTCCCTTGGCGTAGACCGGCACACCCAGCAGCTGGAAATCGTTGGACTCCAGCGCATTGATCAGCCTGACGTCCAGATGCAGCTCGTCGGCCACCTGCTGCACCGACAGACCGCGCTGCTCGCGGCCCTGGCGCAGCAGCTCGCCGGGAGTGATCTGGCCGGGCTTGAGGGGCTTGGGTGGCGTCGCTGCCGGGTCGTCGGACGCGCCGCCCGAATCGATGCTCATCCCGAATTCCGCTCGGACTTCAACAGCTCTTGGGTTTCCGCCGCGGACGGATACTCGGTCTTCAACCGTTGCGCATACCCGCTGGCGCCCGCGGCGTTGCCCAGGCTCTGCTCGATGCGCAGCGCCAGCCACAGGGTGCTCGAGTCGGGCCTGGCCATTTCCAGGTAACGCTCCAGGAAGCCGCGCGCCGACAGATAGTTCTGCTGTTGGTATTCCAGGTCCGCCATCTCGTACAGCGCCCGGCCGAACCGCGGATTCACCGCGAGCGCCTTGCGGAAATGCCCTTCCGCGTTGCCGAAATCGCCGGCGTCGCGAGCGCAGCTGCCGGCATTCAGGTAAGCCACTTCCGGAGTCTTGTAGAGCGGGTTCGAAGCCGCCCGCACGAAATACTTCTCGCCCTGCTCGGCCTTGCCGCGCTTGCAGAGGATCACCGCGTAGTTGTTGAGGATCTCCGGGTTTTTCGGATCGAGCGCCAACGCCTTCTCGAAATGCGAGTCGCTCTTCCTGGGATCGTTGAGCCGGTCGTACAGCAGCCCGGCGGTCGCCTGCGCCTTGGCGTTGCGCGGATTCTGCTCGATGGCGCGGTCGATCTTCTCCTTGGCCGCCGCCAGGTTGCCCTTGCGGAAGTAGTCGGTGGCCAGCTCCAGATTGATGTCGGACGCGCGATTCGGCTGCGGTGTCGACAACGGCTTGGTGGTGGTGCTGGTGCAGGCCGCGACGGCACAGGACAGCAGACTCGCGATCAATGCCGTTCGAATCACGGTTGCACCGCCACGGAAATGAGCTTGGACCCCAGGCGCACGGTCGTCCGGTCGCGCACCCGTCCTACCAGTTGGCCGCAGGCCGCGTCGATGTCGTCGCCGCGGGTGCGACGTGTCGTCGCGATCACGCCATGTGCATTGCAGATGTCGCGGAAGCGCTCGATGGCGGCCGGTGTCGAGCGCCGGTACTGG
>JBDHQY010000169.1:0-5976 GCA_039807315.1 Steroidobacter sp.
GGCGCTTGGCCTGCATCACGTAGCCGATTTCCTTGTCGCTCAACCCGTCCAGGTCATAGACGCGGCGACCGAGCTCGACGTCGGGGACGGTTTCGATATCGAAGGCGAAGACGGGCATGAGCTTGGATCCAGGACCTGTGGCGTCAGTGGGGGGACAGCCGGCATTCTAACCTGCGGGATTCACCAGTTTCTGCAGCAGGTGATGGTCCTTTGATCTCATCTGGAAGAGCAGCTTCGTTCGACGGCGTGCGATTCCGGCCAGGGGTCTCACGTTTCGGGAGCCTCGAAAACAGGATGTTTTTGTGGCAGCCCCCCCATGGATCGGTTCACGGCGGCCCCGGAACGTGAGACCCCTGATTGGAATCGCACGAACTTTCCGTGCCGTGGCACTCGGAAGGCGCTCGCAGAAAAGGACGAAACAGATACGGCACCGTTGTGCTTATTTCCGCATCAACACCGCAACCGCGACGACCAGGTCCGCTTCGTCGGTCAAAGTCACGTGCCCCTCGCCGATGCCCAGGTTGTCGCACATCTGTTGCCCCCGCGGCGACCAGACGATTTCCGGCTTGCCCCAGGCGTTGGCAACCACACCGCAATCGCGGATCCACATGCCGTGCGCGAACCCGGTGCCCATCGCCTTGACGATGGCTTCCTTGGCGGCGAAGCGCATCGCCAGGAAGCGGACCGGCCGCGCCTGACCGCGGAACGTTTCCTGCTCCTGCGGCAGCAGCAGATGCTCGACGAAGCGCTCGCCGTGGCGCTCGTAGATTCGGTGGATGCGCTCGGTGCGCACGACGTCGGTGCCGATGCCGAAGATCATGGTCGGATGCCAGCTTTCAGACGCCGCGCGCCTGCAGCATCAGGCGCTTCATTTCGGTAACGGCAGCGCTCATGCCGTCGATGACGGCGCGCGCGACGATGGCATGGCCGATGTTGAGTTCGACGATCTCGGCGATTGCAGCGATCGGCTGGACATTGTGGTAGTTCAAGCCGTGTCCGGCGTGGACGGTCAGTCCGATGCGCGATGCATACCTTGCCGCATCCTGAACGCGCTTGAGCTCACGAGCGAGTGCCTCACCGGTTGCTTCCGCATAGGCACCGGTATGCAGCTCGACGACTGGTGCGCCGACACGCACGGCAGCATCGAGCTGCGCCGGCTCCGGATCGACGAACAGGGAAACGCGAATCCCGGCCGCTTTGAGCCGCGCGCAGATCGGTTTGAGCGCGTCCTCCTGCCCTGCCACGTCCAGACCGCCCTCGGTCGTGATTTCTGCGCGTCGTTCCGGCACCAGGCAACAATCCCTCGGCTTGACCTCGCAGGCGATTCCAACCATCTCCTGGGTTGCCGCCATTTCCAGGTTCACCCGCGTCTGTAGCGCCTGCCGACACAGGCGCACGTCTCGATCCTGGATATGCCGCCGGTCTTCGCGCAGATGGACGGTGATGCTGTCGGCACCCGCCTGTTCGGCCAGCAGCGCGGCAAACAGCGGATCAGGATAAGTCGTGCGTCGCGCCTGGCGCAGAGTGGCCACGTGATCGACATTGACGCCGAGATGCAAAGGGTTGGGCATGGATGCAGAGTCCGGAAGAAATCACAGCGAAGTTTGCACCGCCGCTACACTCGCTGACCAGTGCCGGATCGGGCCGCAGCGGCGCCGAACGCCGGCGGCGCCGTTTCTCGTCGTTCTCTGCCTCGAATACGACGCATCGACGAAATGAGGGCTATCGGTGACCAGCGGTTCGATTGTGAGTGCCGGGGTCTTTGGCCGGCCGGGTCAGCTGTCGCGCCGATTTTTCCGCAACGCCAGCATCACCGTTCGGCTTTTCAGCTCGCGGCCTTCCAGGCAGCGGTCCAGGGCTGCGCGCAGCAGGCGCCGCGCGTCCTGGCAGCTGGCGGTGTCATGCAATTCCTCCCGGGCCAGGGACAGGAGCGAGGCTCCCGCAAAGATCATGCTGCCTTCGAGCACATCACCGGCAAGTACGGCACCCTGCTCCAGTCGATAAAGATAGGGCCGCTGCGGGTCGATCGCCGCCCCCGCTTCCGCCTCGTGCGTAAGCGCGAGGCCATAGCCGAGCGCTTCCAGCAGGCGTTTCTCGAACAGACGCAGCGCGCGAACCGGATCCGCAGAAACCTTGAGCGCATCGACCGTACTGCGGTACAGCTCGAACACGTCGGCGTGGCTGTCGTGGCGCGCGAACAGCTTGAGCAACAGCTCGTTGAGATAGTAACCGCTGACCAGCCTGTCCGGCGGCAGGATGGAATACGCGCCGTCGAACTCCGCCGTGATCAGCGTGCCGGCTTCACCACCCGCCTGCCACGATGCCAGCAACCGATTGAAAGGTTGCAGCATCGACATCAGCGACTCGCCCTTGCGTCCGCCGCGGGCGCCGCGGGCGAAAACAGTCACACGGCCGTAGTCGCGCGTGAACAGCTCGAGGATGCGACTGGTATCGCGATACGGTCGATGGTGCAGCACATAGGCCGGCTGCAACTGCACGCGGCGCGGCTCTGACATCGCGTCCTCACGACTCGTAACCGAGTTGCCGCAGCGCCGCCTCGCTGTCCGACCAGTTCTCCTTCACTTTCACCCACAGCTCCAGATGCACCGGCCGCTGGAACAGCTCGGCCATCTCCAGGCGCGCGGCGCGACCGACCTCCTTCAGCTGTTCGCCGCCGTGGCCGATCACGATGGCCTTCTGGCCGGTGCGCTCGACCCAGATCACGGCATTGACCAGCAGACGCCCTTCCTCCTGCGCGAAGCGCTCGATCTGCACCGTCAGGCCATACGGCAGCTCCTGATGCAGCCGCAGCGTCAGCTTCTCGCGAACGATCTCCGAGGCCTGGAATTCCGGGGTGCGATCCGTGACCTGGTCCGGCGGGAAATGCGGCGGCGACAGCGGCAGGTGGCTGGCGATGAGCGCGGGCAGCGACCCCAGATTGCTGTGCTTGAGCCCGGACATGGGCACGACCTCGGCGAAGTGCGCCTTGCGGCTCAGCTCCTCGATGAACGGCAGCAGGCGCTCGCGCGGCGTCACCTTGTCGACCTTGTTCACCGCCAGCACGATGGGCCGGCCGCGTTGCAGCAGCTGTTCGAGAATGCGCTGATCCTCGTCGTTCCAGCGTAGTGCCTCGACCACGAACAGATTCACGTCGGCGTCGTTGAGCGACATGACCGCGGCTCGATTCATATGACGGTTCATGGCGCGCCTGCCACCCGAATGCAGGCCCGGCGTGTCGACGAAAATGATCTGTGCGACCGGCTCGTTCAGAATTCCCAGGATGCGATGCCGGGTGGTCTGCGGCTTGTGGGTGACGATGCTCACCTTGCGGTCGAGCAGCGCGTTCAGCAGCGTCGATTTGCCGACGTTGGGCCGGCCGACGATGGCCACGAAACCGCAGCGGAAGGCCGGGTCGACCTCGGCAGGCATTGCGCCGTGCCCGTCTTCGGTGGACACGTCTTCATCGGACAGAGGGGGTTCGCCCATGAGCTCTCTCAAATCTTGGACAGGGCTTCGAGCACCTGGCTGGCGGCAGCCTGCTCCGCCCGGCGCCGGCCGGGCCCGCTGGCCACGGCCTTCAGTTGCAACGCGGCGACGCTGCAGCTGACCTCGAAGGATTGATTGTGCGCTTCGCCGCTGATGGATTCGACTGTGTAGACCGGCAAGGACAGGCCCTGAGCCTGCAAGGCTTCCTGCAAACGTGTCTTGGGATCCTTCAGTTCCGCCGCGCTCGGCAGCCGGTCGAGCCGCGGCGCGAACAGCCGCTCGATCACCTGCTCGGCGGCGGCGAAACCGCCGTCCAGATAGACGGCGCCGAACAGCGCTTCGAGCGCATCGGCCAGGATCGATTTGCGGCGAAAGCCGCCGGATTTGAGCTCGCCCGAGCCCAGCCGCAACTGCGTCCCCAGATCGATCTCGGCGGCGATCACGGCCAGCGTCTCCCCGCTCACCAGGCTCGCCCGGAAGCGCGACAGATCGCCTTCGGTGGCGCTGGCGAATTCCTGGAATACCAGCTTCGCGACCACGCAATTGAGGACGGCATCGCCGAGGAATTCCAGCCGCTCGTTATGCGCGCCGCCGGCGCTGCGATGCGTCAGCGCGGCTTCCAGCAGGCTCGCATCGCGGCAGGTATAGCCGAATACGTCCTGCAACCAGGCGGCAGCGGACTTCAACGAAGTTTCCGGCGCGGACCGGCGGCCGCGCGCCCAGGAATCGATTTACGGCAGGACATCGACGCTCTTGTCGAAATCGACCACCAGCGAGACGTTGGCGATGAACGGCGCCTCGGCCCGATAGTAGGCGCGCATGGTGAAGCCGTTGCCGGTCTTCTTGATCTCGATGTCCTTGGGATCGATGCTCTTGATGTCTTCCACCGTCCAGCGCCGGTTCAGCGAGATGCGCAGCGACTGCGGCGAGGTCGTCTCGCCCTTGCTCTCCGTGGCGGTCTGCTCCAGCGCCCGCACCACTTCCATGTACTCGAAATACAGCGGCGTCAGGCGGATGGCGGCATACAACCCGACGCCGAGAATGCCCACGATGACCAGCATGCCGATCAGGGTCGCGCCGCGCTGACGTGCAAACATTGTCGGTTTCTCCTGCCCTGCGAACCTTGGTATTCAGATCCGGCGCCGCCGGCAGCGCCTACTTGATGGCGGTGCCGATCCGGCCCCACAACGGCGCGTCCGGCAAATCCCAGTTGAGCCAGATGCGCACGGCCTTGCCCACCAGATTCTGTTCCGGCACCAGGCCGACTTCCTCGAAACGGCTGTCGCGGCTGTTGTCGCGATTGTCGCCCATGAAGAAGTAATGATGCTCCGGTATCACCTGGTCATAGTCGCGCGAGTCGCGCTCCGGGATGTAGAGCACCCGGTGCTTGACGCCTTCCAGATCCTCTTCGCCCAACTGCGCATTCGCCTGGGCGCCGGTGCTGCGAGGGCCCCGATACCTGCCGTCGAGCTGCACCGCCATCATCTTGCCGTTCACGTACACCACGCGATCGCGCACCGTGATGTGGTCGCCCGGCAGGCCCACCAGCCGTTTGATGTAGTTCACGGACGGGTCCGAAGGCAGCCGGAACACGATCACGTCGCCGCGCCTGGGCTCGCCGATCGAGACGATTTTGCTATTGAGCACCGGCAGCCGCAGCCCGTACGCGAACTTGCTCACAAAAATGAAATCGCCGTCCAGCAAGGTCGGCATCATGGAGTCCGACGGAATCCGGAACGGTTCGAACAGGAACGAGCGGATCACCAGCACGATCAGGATCACGGGAAAGAACGAGCGCGCGTATTCCACCAACACCGGTTCGCGCACGTTCTCGGGAGCCACGCCCCGCGCCGTCGCCGCCGCGACGCGCCGCGGCTTCAACAGCCAGGCGTCGAGCCCCCAGATGACGCCGGTCACCAGCGTCGCCACCGTCAGTATCAGAGAGAAATCGAAATTCATGGACATATGCTCACTTGTCCTTGCCGATTTTCAGCACCGCCAGAAACGCTTCCTGCGGGATTTCCACCGCACCCACCTGCTTCATGCGCTTCTTGCCTTCCTTCTGCTTCTCCAGCAGCTTGCGCTTGCGTGAGACGTCGCCGCCATAGCACTTGGCCAGCACGTTCTTGCGCAGCGCCTTGACCGTGGCGCGCGCCACGATAGCGCTGCCGATGGCGGCCTGCACTGCCACCTCGAACATCTGGCGCGGGATCAGCTCCTGCATCTTGTCGACCAGCTCGCGGCCGCGGGGATAGGCGTTGTCACGATGCACGATGATGGACAGCGCGTCGACCCGGTCGCCATTGATGAGCACGTCCAGGCGTACCAGCGGCGCGCTCTCGAAGCGGTTGAACTCGTAATCGAACGAGGCGTAGCCGCGGCTCACCGACTTCAGCCGGTCGAAGAAATCCAGCACCACTTCCGCCAGCGGCATCTCGTACTGCATGGAGACCTGGCTGCCGACATACAGCATCTTGGTCTGCTTGCCGC
>JBDHQY010000170.1:0-5960 GCA_039807315.1 Steroidobacter sp.
CATAGATATCCCCCGGCTTGGTGTCCCTGGCGAAGGTGTATAAGTGTGCGCCACGAAACACCCACTGCTTCGTTCCGTCAGGCCTGACCGCGACTTCCCAGAAGCCGCTGGAATGCGCGTCGTCCGGCGCCAGAAATGGGCGCCACGTGTTGGTACAGGCCTCAGTGCATCCTTCGACGCCCACTCCCTTGGCATCCAGATAGGTGTAACGGTAACCCTCGCGCCACTGTCGCCCGCCATACTGCAGGTGGTACCGAGTCTGGGTATAGATAGTCATGCCGTCATCCTTTTTGACCATCAACGGACCGCGCCGTGGATAGGAATTGATGGCCACGGAATCCGGAATGTAGTGCTTGTAGACGAGCGCCACGCGGGCGGCGACGCCAGCGTCCAGACCTCGGATATCGTTCTTCGCCGAATCAGCCCGGAAGGTGTAGAGCGGTTTGCCCTTGTACGCCCACTGCCGTTTGCCGTCCTCGCGCACCACAACGGAGAAGTCGCCAATGATCTTGACCGAGAAGAGTGGCGCAGGCACCGGCGCCCATTCCAGCGGATTCAGCGATCCGACTGCGTCGTCGAACACATAGATGGTTTTCCCCGCATCCGCTGTCACCAACGCATAGCCGTTGGCGACCATCATGCTTCGCAGTTCGATACCTGCCGGAACCTTGATTGTCTTTTCGGGTGTGTATGCGGCCCGCCGCCAGCCTGGCTTCGGCGAGTAAACACTGCTGCCCGGGTCGTGGTACTCCGGCAGATCATTGTTCTCGTTGTTACCGCCGCCACCGGCCGGTTCCCCTTTGGGATCGACGCCGGTATAGCGATACAGGGGCCTGCCCTGGTAGGTCCATTGAACGATGCCTTCCGGTCGTCTCAGCAGCCCCCAATCCCCCATCGCCCTTGCATGGCCTGGCGCGGCGAAGGCGACGAAGTCGCGTGTGCATTCACCACGACAGTTGGACTTGCCCGGCTCATCCTGGTCGTAGGTATACAGGGGCCTGCCGTTCTCGTCTCCCAGCCTGCGCCAGAGGAATTGCGCCGAGGTGTTGGTGATGAACTGCATGACGTCCACCAGCATGACTCCCGGCGGCGTGGACAATGGAGCATCATCCACAGGCGCAGACTCCGCGATCGGAACAGCGCCCAGCCAACCGATCGAGCAGACGGCAACTGCAGACGCGAGATACTTTTCGAGTCCAGCCATATTCGTTGGTCCCCGGTGCTCAGACCATGGCTTCCAGATAGGGTGCGGTCACTCGGTTGGCGCCTGAGCCCCAATCTCCGGCGGGCACCCCCATTGCTTGCTGCAGCGTGAAGCCCACTCGAGTCACGGGATCCCCCCGACCCGCGATGTGCAGACCGGTCTTGAACCGCCCGCCTCCATTGCCGAAGATCAATACCGGATAGTCGAGCACCGAATGCAGCCGCGGCGCGCCGTGGTCCGTATAGGCGAAGAGAACGATGCGATCCAACAGGGTCTGGTCGCCTTCCTTGATGGAATCGAGCTTGGTCGCAAATTGCAGCAACGCATTCAGATACAGATCCTGGAACCAGGCGCAATTGACCTGATAGCCGAGCTGCGGATCGATGGGCTCTTCGTGTGTATAGGTGTGGTGGCTGGTCGGATCGCCTTCTCTACGCAGACCCGACATTCCCTGTGTGATGCACATGTTCACCACTCGTGTCTGACCGCACGCCAGCGCATGAGCGACCAGCTCGCCGAACAGTTCGTGCCTGGCCATCGCGTCGACCGCCAGCGTCGAAGGTTCGGCCTCGTCGCCCTGCGGTGCGCTCGGCACCGTACATGCTTCGAGTGGCTCCGGCTTTTTCATCTGAATCTCCAGTCGTTGCTCCAGGGCGCGCAGCGACGTGAAATAGCTGTCCAACCGTGCCTTGTCGTCCGCAGGAACACTCTTCATGATGCGCAGGCGTTGCTCCGATACCGCACTCAGCACGCTGCGGCGCATAACGATGGCCGGATCGGGCGTGAACTCCGCCGCGTTGGGATCCTTGAACTCGGCGCCGAACAGCCGCGCATACAGCGCTACCGGAGAGACTTCCGCCGGCTGACGACCCGTTTCGCGGGCGCTCCAACATGCTGTCGGATTGCCGTCGCAGGCAATCTCGATCGAACGGAAGCGCGTGCTGCCGCTGATATGATCGCCGATGATGGTATCGAGACTTCGGGTGTAATCGCTGGCGGCGCTGGAGACCTTGCCGGTCATCAAACCTTGTACGCCGGTGAAATGTGTGGTGTTGCTGCCGCCTTCCAGAAACACCTGGCCACCGCTGAACAGATTGAACTTGTGCTTGAGCGGCTGCAGCATCTTGAACTGCCGTGGTAGCTCATAGTCCTTGCCGCTCGTTTTGGGAATCCAGGCTCCCTCGCCGATGCCCAGCCCCCAGAACCACGTGACCAGACGAGGCGGAATAGGCGACCCGTCCGCGTACGCCAGTCCATTGCCATCGAGCAGGCAGTCCAGCAACGGCAGACCCACCGTGCACGCTCCGCCCGCCATCATGCCGCGCAATACACCCCTACGCGTCAGCTTGAACTTGTTCATTCGGAAATCCTCTGCACGTTTCCAGAATCTTCGCTAGCCGGCATCCGGAGGCGCCCTACTCTTTGCTCGCCGCGGCCTGCAACAGCTTTTCCGGAGGGCTGTAGAACAGATCGCTGGTGGCGATCGCCTCGAGCAACGCCACCATGTTGTAATTGCTGCTCTTGAAACGCTCCAGGATGGCGGCCCAGTGTTCGTCCTTCTCCGGCGGCATGCGTCCTGTACCGAATCCGTATGCACGTTTCGCGACGCACGACGTCAATGACGGCTCGGTACTGAGCACCGTGTACAGTTCTCGCGGCTTGTCGAATTTCTTGCCGCGAATATCGCCGCTGGTATCGATGGCCGCGCCGTTCTCGGTGGTGCGGAAGCCGCCGCTGGAATCGAAATTCTCCAGCGCCAGACCGATGGGATCGGTGATGCGGTGACACCCCGCGCATACCGCATCGGAACGATGCGCCGTGAGCCGGTCGCGAGTCGTCTTGAACTTGGGATTGGAAATATCCTCCAGCGACTGGAATTCGACGTTCGCCGGTGGTGGCGGTACCGTCTGACACAACAGCACCTCCCGCAGCGCCTTGCCGCGATCCGTCGGCGAGGTCCGGCCCGATGGCGAATGCAACGCCACGAAGCTGGCCTGGGCCAACAGACCGACTCGCGGGTCGTCGTCCGCGTAACGGTAGGGATACCATCGATCCGGTTGGCCGTTGTCGGTCAGATCCGCCAGCGGCAGGCCGTACAGCGCCGCCAGCGAAGCGGTCAGGAAGGTCTGCGGCGTCGTCAGCAGCTCCCGGTAGTCGCCCTGCCTGACCAACAGGTGATCGACGATGGTACGCAGCGTCTGCTCCTGTGCCTCCTCTTTGACTTTCACGGTGAAGCGTGGAAAGAAGTTCGCGTCTTTCGATAGCGTTTCGAATTTGTCGAATCCCAGCATGTCGAGAAAGAACGCGCGCACACCGGTTTCCAGATTCGGCGAGGACAACAGGCGGTCCACCTGCCGCTGCAGGCCCGCAGCGGTATGCAGCTCGCCGCGTTCCGCCGCGGCGAGCAATTGATCGTCGGGAGTCGAGTTCCACAGGAAGAAGCTCAGGTTGGCAGCCTTCGAATAGCCGTCCAGCCGATACTTGCCAGGATGGCTGCGATCCGCCTCGAGGCGCTGAAAACGGAACAGAAAATCTGGCGATATCAGCAGATTGGACAGTGCCGCGGCGAGACCGTCATAGAAGTCGCCTGTCGCCTTGGTGACGTTGCGCGCGATATCCACCTGCAGCTGCACTTCGTCCTTGGTCAGCGCGCGCCGGAACAGCAGCCGCCCGGCATCCGCGATGACGCGCTTGGCGCATGCATCGTCGCTGACATTCGTTTTCTTCGGCGAGCATGGAATCAGCGTCGTGCGATTGCGCTCCGACACGATCTGTCCTGAGATGTTTCGCGCCAATCCGTCGTACATCTCCAGTCCCGCGTCGCTGACGCCGGCGCGGCTGGCACCGACGGCGAGCAATCCCTGATCGCGATGGTCGGGCTCGAAGCGTCCAGTCACCACGATCGAGGATCCGAAGATGTCGCGAATGGACTGCTGATACTGCTTCGTCGTCAACTTGATCCAGGTCGTCGACGCTTGCGCATCTGGCGCGGCCATCGCCGTGACCACTGACAGGCACCATGCCCACGACAGGCACAGACATGTGATCGCTGCTCTCATCAAAATGAATTTCATGCGTACCCACCCATCGACTCATCTCAACGATCGAAGAATCTCAGTCATCCGTCTTCAATGACGCGATCGATTCGCTCCGCGGTTGGCCACCAGGCGCTACGCTCGATGCCGGACCGAGCGTAGTCACCGCATTGGCCACCACTGCTCCGTTCTCCTCCACCAGATAGGCGGGGACCGCTTCCATGCGATAGGTCGCGGAAATTGCACGATTCTCGCCCGTCACCGGATCCGGATCGAAATCGGCCATCTTTCTCAATGCGTGAAAGATACCGATCGTGTCGGCGTTGTTGTTCGGTCGCGCCGTGAATGAGTACACCCATCGCCGCCAGTCCTGGATGCCGCCCATGTAGCCCACCAGTCTTCCGTCGCGTTCCAACTTGAGCCGCATCTGGCCCTTCCGCAACGAGATCTCGGTGTAGAACGGCAACTCGGCCTCGAGATAGATGTCGCCGGGAAACACCGTGAGCACACCGTCGCGAATCTCCCCCTGCAGCACGTTGTGTGAGCGCGAATCGGGTTCGATGACGTACGTCGCTCCCGACATGACGTTGCTCAGAGCATCGCGCCTGGGATGGCGAGTGGCGCGATCCAGGATCACCGTGACCTTGCCGTTGCGGTTGAGATCTTCACCGCTGACTCTGATGAGCCAGGCAGGCGACGAATTCAGCATGGCCTCCCAGCCGAGATCCTCCGGGTAGGGCCTCGCTGGCGGCACCGCATTGAAGGAGAAGGTACATCCCACCGCACGCCACAATTGATTGTCGATCTTCCGGCCGGTATCGATGTCGATGAATTTGTTCTCCGGCTTGCCGCCGAGATCGAACCCATAAGCGTACTTGCCGGTCACCGTCTCCAGGTTCGGATCCTCGACGGTATCGGGATAGTTGTAGATGCTGGCGGGCTTGCCTTTGCTCCTACCGCGCATGCGGATGCGCTCCGACAACGCCTTGTCCTCCAACGCAACTTCCTGACCGCCCTTGGCAAAGACCTTGGCCGTGGCCTCTTCCTTGGTGAAGCCCACCGCCATCAGATTGCGAATCTGGAATTCCGCTTGTCCGCCGTTTCTGTCTTCCGGGCAGTTCTCCTTGTTTGCCGTGCTGTGCGTGGCGGTCGCGAACCAGTTGATGACGTAACCGCGTGTTTCCGCCGCCACGGCCGGCTGTATCAGCAGGCCGTTGGCGATAGCGATGGCCGTGATGCTCACTACCATCCTCATGTCGAGGTTGCGCACCCGGTGGCCGCTGGCCGTGTTCAGATGAGCGACTCTTCGCATCTTGTTATTCCCGCATCTGGAGATCTGCATGACTTTGACCGGGGCTCAATTGGCACGATAGCGGTCATGGCAGGCCTTGCATTCCATGGCCAACGCGATACTTGCCAGCCCTTCCGCCTTGCCCTTGGTTCTGGCGATCTCCAGCGCCGTCGCCGACTTGTTGGCGAAATCGTTCAGACGCTTGGAAAAATCGTCCCACTGGGCCCATACCTCGGGCTTGGAATCGCCGCCGGGAACTTTCTTCTCAAAGGCCTTCACCGCTGCGGCAGCCCCCATGGCGATGAGTTCGATGTGCGCGACGGCATTGTCGTCGGGTATCAGGGTGGCCAGGATCTGGCCGATCGCCCCGGACTGCTCACTGATCATCGTCATCACATGCTGTCGATACTGAATCGCATCCGCGTCGTCG
>JBDHQY010000171.1:0-5948 GCA_039807315.1 Steroidobacter sp.
CCACGGCCACGATGTCCTCGGCACGGCAGAAACCGACCAGCGTACCCAGCCGCGGAAACGTCGTCGGCACCTTGTGGGTCATGCCCATGCCGCCGCCGACCAGCACGTTGTAGCCGACGATGCGCTGGTTCTCGACGATGGCGATGAGCCCCAGGTCGTGCGCATACACGTCCACGTCGTTCTGCGGCGGCACCGCAATGGCGATCTTGAACTTTCTCGGCAGGTAGGTGGTGCCGTAGAGCGGCTCTTCGTTCGACGGCAGCCCCGCAGGCGACTGTTCCAGCAGGACCTCGCGATAAGCCCCGGTGCGCGGCATCAGGTGGGCGGCGAGACGGCGAGCGGTCTCCGTGGCCTCCGTGTGGGCCGGCGACATCAGGGGATTGGCGGTGCAGATCACATTGCGGTTGTCGTCGCCGCAAGCCGCGATCGTGTCGAGCCCGGCGGCGACGATGCCCTGCACGTGCCGTCGCAGATTCTGCTTCAGCACCCCATGGAACTGAAATGTCTGGCGCGTGGTCAGCCGCAGCGTGCCGTTGGCCGTGGCACGGGCTTGCGCGTCGAGCGCCAGCCATTGCGCGGTAGTGCAAACACCGCCCGGCAGACGCACGCGAACCATGAATTGATAGAGCGGCTCCAGGCGTGCAAGCCGGCGCTCCTCGCGCACCTCTCGATCGTCTTGCTGATAGATGCCGAAGAACTTCGTCAGTTGCGTATCGTCGGCGCTGATCGAGCCCGTGACCGGATCCACCAGTCCCTGCGTCAGCGTGCCGCGCAGGTAGCGGCTTTCATGCTTGAGCCGCTCGTTCGGGTGCAGCTCATCGAGCGGACGCGAGCGGTCCTTGCGGGGCGCAGACTCCATCAATACACGTCCTTTCGATAGCGGCGGTCCCGCTGCAGTTGCATCAGGTATTCCTCGGCCTCCTCGGCCGATACCGCGCGGTGTTCCTGAATGATCCCGCACAACGCTCGCTCCACGTCGGGCGCCATGGCCTGGGCGTCGCCGCACACATATATGTGTGCACCGTTCTCCAGCCAGTCATACACCTCGCGGCCCCGCTCGCGGATTCTCTGCTGCACATAGACCTTCTGCGCCGCGTCGCGCGAGAACGCCACGTCGATGCGTTCGAGCACCCCGCTCTTGCGCCAGGCAAGCCAGTCGGTCTGGTACAGGAAGTCGCTCCAGAACGAACGGTCACCGAAGAACAGCCAGGTGCGGCCGCGAATTCCTTGTGCTTCGCGCTCGGCCAGAAACGCACGGAACGGCGCCACACCCGTTCCCGGGCCGATCATGAGCAGCGGCGCGCTCGCATCGGTCGGCAGATGGAAGGCCGGATTGCGCTGCAGATACACCGGTGCCGCGGCCCCTTCATCCGTCAACAGCGCCAGCGAACGCGATACCACACCATGGCGCTCGCGACCGTGCGACTGGTAGACGACATGGCTCACCGTCAGATGAACCTCGCCCGGCGTTGCCCGCAGGCTGGAGGCAATCGAATACAGGCGTGGCGCCAACGGGCGCAGCGTCTGTGCAAACGCCGCGGCATCCAGGCCGGCCGGCGGATGTTCCTGCAACAGATCGATCAGGTGACGACCGCGCAGATAGCGCTGCAGATCGTCTTCCTGTCCCGCCGAGGTCAGATGCAGCAGCTTGGCATCCTGTGTCGCCGCGCCGTAACGCTCGACGAACGCACGAGTCAACAAACCGATATCGAGGTGCTGCAACAACGCCTCGCGCAGCGCCACGGGCTGCGATCCCACCTCGACCGTGGCTTCGGCATCGAAAGGCAGCCGCTCGAACAGAGCCGTAATGTCTTCCTCGGCATTGCGCGGCACCACGCCCAGCGCGTCACCCGGCTCGTAGTGAATCCCCGAGCCCTCGATGGACAGCTCGATATGACGCACGTCCTTGGTCGAGTTGCGAGTGGTCAGGCGCTGATTGACCAGCAGCTCGGCCTGGAACGGATTCTTGCGGGTGTAGGCGGTGGCGATCGTGGCACCTGCAGATGCCGGCGCCGCGCCCGACGACACGTTCTCGGCCGCAGCGCTCGAAGCATGTTCGCGCGCAATGTTTCCGACGACGTACTCCATCCAGCGATCGGCGGCTTCCTGGAAATCGACGTCGCACTCCACGCGCTCGTGCAGGCGCTGCGCGCCCAGCTGCTCCAGCTGCGCATCGAAACGCCGGCCGGTTTCGCAGAACATGGCATAACTGGAATCGCCCAGGGCCAGAACCGAATAGCGCACGCGTTCCAGCCGTGGCGCCTTGCGACTGTGCAACAACTCGTACAGCGGTTTGGCGCGATCAGGCGGCTCACCCTCGCCATGCGTGCTGACCACGACCAGCAGATGCTGCGCTTCCTGCAGATGGTTCTTGCGGCAGTCGAGCATGTCCAGACAGGTGAAGCTCAGCCCGCGCCGGGACAATGCCTCGCCGATCCGCTTGGCGAGCTGCTCGCCGTTGCCGCTGTGCGAGCCATAGAGAATCGTGACCAGCGGCTGCGAAGGCGCGGCGGGCGCAGCCTTGGCAACCGCAGCGCCAAGACTGCCGGCGAGGTAGCCGCTCAGCCACAAGCGCTGGCCGGCATCGAGCCGGCCGACGAGGCGTCGCGCCTCCTCGGCCAGCGCCGGGTCGAAGGGCGCCGACGCCCAGGGAGCGGCCTCGTGCGAGCGATCGTCCGTGATGGACTGCAAAGGACTACCCACTGCCAGCGCCGGCATGCACTCAGGAGGGCTGCTTGACCAGCCGCAGGTACGGCCGCTTCTCGTCCCAGCCGCCCGGGAACAGTTTGCGGGCATCGTCGTTGGACAGTGACGGCACGATGATGACGTCCTGGCCGGCCTGCCAGTTCACCGGGGTCGCCACCTTGTGCTTGTCGGTGAGCTGCAGCGAATCGATCACGCGCAGGATCTCGTCGAAGTTGCGGCCGGTGCTGGCCGGATAAGTGATGGTGGCGCGGATCTTCTTGGCCGGGTCGATGATGAACACCGAGCGCACGGTGTGGGTGCTGTCGGCCTTCGGGTGCAGCATGCCGTAGAGGTTGGCGACCGTGCGATCGGCGTCGGCGATGATCGGGAAGCGCGGGCGCGCGCCCTGGGTCGCTTCGATGTCGTCGGCCCAGCGCTCGTGATCACCCACCGGGTCGACCGACAGGCCGATGACCTTGACGCCACGCTTCTCGAATTCGGGGCGCAGCCGCTCGGTGTAGCCCAGCTCCGTGGTGCACACCGGGGTGAAGTCCTTGGGATGAGAGAACAGCACGCCCCAGTTGGAGCCGAGCCAGCCATGGAACTGGATCGATCCGCCGGTGGTGACGGCCTGGAAATCCGGTGCGGTGTCGCCTATCTGCAAGCTCATCTGAAGGTCTCCCGTTTGCTGTATGGGTCGATGGTGCGAGCCAAGATAACACCTCACATCGTGATACATTTCGATCGAAATGCTCTGAAGGCATTCAATCTGGCTATGACCGGGGAGAATCGATCGTGACCGCGCCATCGAGCCGTCCTCGCGTCGGCAAGCGCCAGTACCAGTCGCTGGCCGATTTCCGCTACCAGTTGCGACGCTACCTGCGCTGCAGCGAGGACCTCACCCGGCGTCACGGCATGACCCCGCTGCAGTATCAATTGCTGCTGCAGATCAAGGGATTTCCGCAGCGCGACTACGCCAGCATCGGCGAACTGGCCGAGCGGCTCCAGGCCAAGCACCACGGCGTGGTCGCGCTGGTGACGCGCTGTGAGAATGCCGGCCTGGTGGAGCGCCGGGCCGGCGACAACGACCGGCGGCAGGTTCAGGTGTACCTGACCTCCAGAGGCGAGCAGCAGCTGGAGCGATTGGTCGAGCTGCATCGCCGGGAACTGTTGCAGCTGCAAGGCAGATTCATCGTGCCCGGCAGCGAGGAGTTCGAGGCATAGCGGCGAACGAGCCGGGCCGCCGGAAGTCGCTTGGCAGGTCGTGGCTGCAGCTCATTCGCTCGTTCCTCGACGCCGACGAGCCATCTGTCACGCACCGCGGCGGCTGGGGTCGAGCTCGATGCCGTGCGTGCGGCAGGTGATCTTCTACGAGTCCATCAAGACCGACGCGATCGGCGCGCAGCAGGTGAACACAGATCATCTGTTCACTGAGAGCACATCACCGATATCCCATTGCGGCGTCGACGCCGGCATATGCGCAGCGATCGTCTGCGACGACACTGCGCGCGCCAACCTGGCGTCACTCGGCGTTTTCACCGGATGCGGCGATGAGAGCAAACCGCGGCTGGCGCCGGCCATCGTGCTCGATCTGCTCGCAGAACATGGCGCAGGGACGCACCCACAGACCCGTGCGGTTGTACAGGGGACGATAGACCACCAGCGGCTCGTGCGTTTCACTGTGCCGGGCAACGCCGATGACCTCGTACTCACCCCCCTTGTAGTGACGATAACGGCCCTGCTTCACTGCCGGCGCGGAACTCACTTCTGCGGCTTCACGCCGTTGACGACCTTGAATTTCTGCACTCGGAAATCTTCCGAGGTGTAGATCGAGCCGTCCAGGCCGAACTCCATCTGGTGCGTGCGATGAAACTCGCCGCCGTACATGCCGAAGCCGCCGAATCTGCCGAGCACTTCTCCGGTCGAGCGGCGCGTCAGCACCCATTGGATGTTTCCCGGATCGTTCATCAGCAGGAAGGTCTGCTGCGCGTCAGGCCACAGACTGACACTGCTGATCGAGCCGCTGCCGCGGGTGGCGGTTTCGTAGAAATGCTCTTTGACGAAAGTGCCATCCTTCTTGAAAACCTGGAGCCGATCATTGAGCCGGTCGCACACGTACACCAGGCCGTCGTTGGCGATGCGGACGCAATGGACCAGGCGGAACTGGCGCGCCGGCGGGGCGCCCGGATCGTAGGGACCGAGCGCTGCGTCGGTGGGCGGCTCGCCGTAAGCGCCCCATTGGCGCTTGAATTTTCCGGTGTCGGCGTCGTAGACGATGATCCGGTGGTTCACGTAGCCATCCGCGATGTACACCTCGTTCGCCACCGGGTCGACGGCCACGGCCGCAGGCGCGCCCAGCCGGGTGGTGTCGAGACTGCCCTTCGAGGGACCGCGCTCACCGATCTGCAGCAGGAATTTTCCGTTCCGATCGAACTTGAGCACCATGCCGTCGGGCGGCGAGCCGTCATCCGCGACCCGGGTCTGGCTTCCGGCAATCCAGACATTGTCCTTGTGGTCGACGTACACGCCGTGCGGATAGGAGGGCCAGTCGTAACCCGGGCCCGGACCGCCCCAGGTGTTCAGCACATTGCCCTGCTCGTCGAACTCCAGCACCGGCGGTGCGGGTACGCAGCACTTGGTCACCGGCGAGACGCCCGCGCCGGACAAATATGCCGGAAACTGCCTGGCGTCCTGCACCATCCAGACATGATTCCTGGCATCCACGTAGATGCCCGAGATCAGGCCGAAAGCCCAGTGATTCGGCAGCGGTAGTTTCGGCCAGCCCGGATCGAGCTGGTATTGCGGAACCTGCAGCGATGACGCCGCCGGTGCGCCGGCATCCGGCGCTGCCGCCATGGCCGATCCGGACAAGATCAGGGCCAGCGACGCTGCCGCCGCGAGGGTCCATTCCGCGACGATCCCGCTGCAACGAGGAGCACGCGAGCGGCTGGCGAATACGGCAGGCATCCGGTATTTCCTTCAGGTTCTAATCCGCAACTATTCCGAGCGACGCGCAGGTCAGCGCGTCGAGGTGACCAGTTCGCCCGACGCGGCCGGGTGAACCACATGGACTTGAATCATTTTCAGATCGACGGCGGCGGAAATGGCCGTATTCCTGCCGCTCTCGTCGGGATAGCCGTCGGCCAGACGATTGAGGGCAGCGACGATCGACGGCGACGAGGCGCGGCCATAGCTTTGATGATGGGTGGAGAGATTGATGTTGTGGGCATGATGCCAGCCGTCGACATCCACGTACCCGGCCA
>JBDHQY010000172.1:0-5902 GCA_039807315.1 Steroidobacter sp.
GGGCGCGGATCCACCATGAGGCCCCTGGTCCGCGCCGACGAGATCTCATGCCTGCGCTTCCTGCGCTCGATACCAGTCGATCCTGCGCGTCACCAGCATCACCGCCGCCAGCGCCAGGAAGAGGATGCCGGCACCCAGCAGCAGCGCGTAGTCTTCCGACAGCACCAGCACATACAGCAATCCATAAACGACCGTCATCGCGGTGCCAGCAACCAGGCCGCGCAGACGACTGCGCAAGGCACCGGCAATATAGATACCGATCAAAAGCACCAGCGCCGCTGCCGCAACCACATAGGCCAACGCGAAGGACAGATGCTCGGACAGCGCGACCAGCAGCAGATAGAACACACTGAGCGCCAGACCCACCAGCAGATACTGCAGCGGATGGATGCGTATCCGACTCAACTGCTCCCAGGCGAAAAAGGTCAGGAAGGTCAGCGCTATGAACAGCAGCGCATACTTGATGGCACGCTCGCCGCGCTGATACACATCCACAGCCTGGTACAACCCGACGCCGAACGCGGATTCCAGCAGCATCTGCTCGTTCACCGCGCCGTCCAGCCACGCTTGACCGTACGAGCGATTCAGCTCCAGCACTTGCCAGCGGGCCTCGAAGCCGTTGTCCGCGATGCTGCGGGCTACCGGCAGGAACGCCCCCTGGAACGATGGATGCGGCCAGCCGGACTGCACCTTGACCGTAGTGGTGCCGCCGACCGGCAGGATCGAGAATGCACGGCTGCCGGCCAGCACTATGTCGAAGGTGAAATCCACGGTTCCTGCCTGAGTGAACACGGCCGGATCGGGCACGGCTTCGAGACCGCGATAAAGCCCGGCACCCGCCGGCCCAAGCTTGATGTCGTCATCCCCCAGCCTGGCGCGCTGCACCTCGCGCAGGCTCCGAACCTGCGACAGCGGCAACCGCAAGCGACTTTGCTCCCATCGGTAGGTCACGCCGGGCCGGTCCAACAACGGCCGCAGCGCGGCGCCATCGAATTGTCCGACCAGGCGCACGTGCGCCTGATAGACCGGAACGGCATAGATGCCGACGTAACGCGGCTGCGGCTCCAGATCGAGCTGCACCGTGACATCGAGCTGCGCCGGCAGAAGATACAGCTCGCTGCGCTCGATGCGGGGCTGCTCCGCATCGACGATCGTCCGTTCCAGCGGCACCACCAGCAGCGGGCCACCTGTCACCAGCTCCCCGCCCCAACCCTCCGCCACCTTGACATAGGCCTGCTCGCGCAGCGTCGCTCTTTCGCTGACCAAGCTCCTGAGCAGCGCCAGCGGAATGAGCAGCAGCAAGATGATGATGCCGATCACGAGCGCCTTGACGCCCGTGGATACGCCTTCTGCGAACTTGATCGCCACGATGCGGTCTCCCTGTTGGTGAGTGCGCACAGCCTCGCCGGGAAAGCCGGCGGGCCGCCGCCGCAATTCGGGCGGATGCTGGCGCGGCGCGATCCAGGTGGTGGCCATGGCCCGCCGGCGTGATAATTTGTCCGACGATCCGGTCCGATGGGACGAGGAACCTTCAAGATGCTGATCCCACGCAAACGACCCGGCGACTGCGCCCGGATACAACCCTCGGAAATCACTCCCGAAGGCGTCTACCTGAAGCGTCGCCTGCTGCTGCAGGCCGCAATGGCCGCCGGCGTCACCGGACTAGGCGCGGCAACCTGGCCGAGCGCGTCGCAGGCGAAGGTCACCGACCTCGCCTTCAAGCGCAACGAGCGCTTCAGCACCAGCCAGGCGCCGAACAGCTACGAAGACATCACCAGCTACAACAACTATTACGAGTTCGGCACCGGCAAGGACGATCCGCTGGCGAACTCCGGCCGCTTCGAGCCCGAGCCCTGGAGCGTCACGATCAGCGGCGAGGCCGAGCTCAAGGGCAAATTCGCGCTCGAGGACATCCTCAAGCCGCATGCGCTCGAAGAACGGGTGTACCGGCTGCGCTGTGTCGAAGCCTGGTCGATGGTGATTCCGTGGGTGGGCGTGCCGCTGGCCGCCGTCCTGAAGCGCTGCAAACCGACCTCGAAGGCGAAGTACGTAGCGTTCAAGACGGTGCTGCGACCGGCGCAAATGCCCGGACAGCGCTATCCGATCCTGCAATGGCCCTACGTGGAGGGCCTGCGCATGGACGAAGCCATGCATCCGCTCGCCCTGCTAGCGGTGGGCGTGTACGGCAAGACGCTGCCGAACCAGAACGGCGCACCGTTGCGGCTGGTGACACCGTGGAAGTACGGCTTCAAGGGCATCAAGTCGATCGTCGAGATCAGCTTCACCGAGCGCCAGCCGCCGACCTCGTGGAACATCGCCGCGCCGCACGAGTACGGCTTCTACGCGAACGTGAATCCGGAAGTGGATCATCCGCGCTGGAGTCAGGCGCGCGAGCGCCAAATCGGCGCCGGACTGTTCAACTCTCGCATCCCCACGCAGATGTTCAACGGTTACCAGAAGGAAATCGCCGACCTGTATCGCGGCATGGATCTCAGTAAAAACTTCTAGCGCGCGCCAATGCCCTCCGCCGTCGTCGTCCGCCGCTTGCTCAAGCCGCTGCTGTTCCTGCTGTGTCTGCTGCCGTTCGTCTGGGTGGCGGTGCGCGCATTCCAGATCGGCGGCACCACTCTCGGCGCCAATCCGGTCGAAGCGGTGCAGGACAGCTTCGGTCAATGGGGCCTGCGTCTGCTGGTGATCACGCTGGCGGTGACACCGCTGCGCGACTGGTTCCATGCACCCTGGCTGATACAGCTGCGCCGCATGCTGGGCCTGTTCGGCTTCTTCTATGTGCTGCTGCACTTCCTGACCTGGCTGCTGCTGGACCAGGGTCTGTATTGGCCCGGCATCCTGGTCGACATCGGCAAGCGGCCGTTCATCACCATCGGCTTCGCGGCGCTGCTGCTGCTGCTGCCGCTGGCATTCACCTCGACCAACGGCATGATGCGCCGCCTCGGTCGGCGCTGGAAATCCCTGCACCGCCTGCTCTACCTGATCGTGCCGCTCGGCGTCTGGCACTACTACTGGCAGGTGAAGCTCGACGTGCGCGAGCCGCTGATCTATGCGGCGATCGTGGCGCTGCTGCTGGGCTGGCGGCTATGGAAGCGGATGCCGGCGAAGCGCGCGACCGGCTGGACGGCGGCGCCAGACCGTATCGAGCAGTGAGGCAGGCCGGCAGCAAGTCCATACCGTACACCTCCCCGTCCGCTCACATCGCCCTGCAGATCGACCACAGCTCCGGGAAGAAGCGCAACTCCAGCGCCTGGCCGAGATACGGCACGCCACCGCTACCGCACTTGTAGCCAATTTTGCTCGGCCGACAGGACCCGGACCAGTTCCGGTCTCGCTAGAACATCCAGCCCGGTACTCGTTGCCAGCCGCGCAGCAACTCGCGGTCCAGGCGGAGATAGTCGGGCTCCATCGATTCCACCAGCGACCAGAAGCGTTGCGAGTGATTCATGTGCCGGGTGTGGCTGAGCTCGTGAATCAGCAGGTAGCGCATGACGGCCGGCTCCTGGAACAGGGCACAGACATTCAGGCTGATGGTGCCGGTGGCCGAACAACTACCCCAGCGAGTGCGCTGGCGGCGAATCTGCACCTGCCTGAACTCGAAGCCATGCTGCGCGGCGATACACCGTGTCTCCCGGCCGAGCTCGGTCTGGGCGAGCGCCATCAACCAGCGCCGCAGTACTTTCGCCAGGCGTTGATCGTTGTCGAGCCTGCCTGCAAGCAGCAGGTGATTCTCAGCGAGCGGCGTCACGCGCAGCTCGGTGCTGGACGTGCTGCGATATTCGATACGGTAACTGCGCCCGATCGCCGGCAACTCCAGCCTGACCGGCCGGGTTTCGCTCACCACGCCGGGCAGTGACGACAGATCCGCGACGCGCTCGTCGATCCAGCGGCGATGAACGCCCACGAAGCGCTCGACCGTCACTGCGGAAGCGCCCGGTGGCACTACGACTTCGACCCGCCCGCCCGGGTAGACGCGCACCGACAGGCGCCGCGCGCGTCGGCTCACCCGAACATTCCAGCGAGACGTGGTTTCGTGCGAATCGAACAGTTGCAGCTGCGCGGTCATGACGAACGATGCACGGACCGATTCAACGCGGCCTCGTCGCTGCAGAGTGCAGGAGCTCCTGCGCCCGGCGATAATCGGGTGCGATCACCAATGCACGCTCGATAACATCGCGTGCGGCGACCAGATCGCCACGCTGCAGATGACTCTGTCCCAACAGGAGCAGCGCTTCCGCCTGTCCCCAATCGGGCTTGCCGGGCCTCGAAAGCGGCGCCGCCTCGAAGGCGGCCACCGTGGCGCGCAGCTTCTCCACGTAGGCCACCGAAGCGATCTCGTTGCTGTCGAAGCACAGCACTTCGATCAGCTTGATCCGCGGATTGCCCGGCTCGAGCTCCCGGGCGGTCAGCAGCGATTTGCTGCGCGAGCAATTGGCCTGCTTGAACCCATTGGTCTGTGTCAGCCCGGGAACGAGCGCCGCGCAGATAGCCTCGATGGCGTGCACTTCGCCAAAGCTCGGCTCGAGCCGAAGCGCGGCTTCGCCGTGTCGTTGACAGTCCTGTGTGGCCTTGCTGAGCGAGGCGCGCGTGGCGGATTTACCGCCGGCCTCCTCGACATACAACTGCGCCAGCTTCCAACTGCCGAAGGCCGCGTAGTATTCCTTCATGGCCGCCAGTGCCGGTGGCGCATCGAGCCGCTCGATCAGGCCCAGGACTTCCTCCAGACTGCGGATATCGGCCGTATAGAATGCGTATTGGGCGCGTGCCGCGGCGTCGTCGAGATCCGAGACGGCGTCGGCCGACACGCACGACACCCCCATGCACAGCGCCGCGCCGAGCGCCGCCCGCAACCAACTGCGCTGCCGATTTTGACTACAATCCCGTTTCACGCTGACAAACCATAGCACGCCGCAACCACGGCGCCGCCATCATAGCTTTCCTTAAGGTCATCCATTGAACAACGGCCCGGACATCCCGCAGATCGTCGACATCGGCCTGAACCTGGCGCATGACAGCTTCGACGCCGATCGCGATGCGGTCATCGAACGGGCCGTGCGCGCCGGTGTGACACGCATGGTCATCACCGGCAGCTCCATCGATAGCACCCGCAGCGCGATACAGCTGGTGCGCGAGCAGCCGCGACGCTTTCGATGTACCGCCGGCGTTCATCCGCATCACGCCGCCGATCTGGATTCCGAGCGGCGCCTGCAGCTTGCGGAGCTGGCCGCCGAGCCCGAAGTCGTCGCCGTCGGCGAATGCGGCCTGGATTATTTCCGCGATTTCTCGCCCAGAACCGCGCAGCGAGCTGCGTTTCAGAGCCAGCTGGAGCTGGCGGTCAAGCTCGCCAAGCCGGTATTCCTTCACGAGCGCGACGCGCACGAGGATTTCCTCGCCATCGTACGTGAATTCCGTCCCCATCTGGTCGGCGGCGTAGCACACTGTTTCACGGCGGGGATCGAGCAGGCTCGGGCCTATCGGGAACTGGATCTACACATCGGCATCACCGGCTGGATCTGCGACGAGCGGCGCGGCCATCATCTGCGCGAAGTCGTGCGCCAGATTGCGGAGAACCGCCTGCTGATCGAAACGGACGCGCCCTACCTGCTGCCGCGCGATCTGGACCCCAAACCGAAGAGCCGTCGCAACGAACCGATGTACCTGCCGCATGTGCTCGAGACGATCGCTGCAGCGCGTGGCGAGTCGCCCTCGGGCCTGGCCGCGATCACCACGCGCAATGCCCTGGAACTATTCGGCTGGACGCCTTGACCGACTGCTGGAGAATGCCCATGACTGCCGCCATCGACACCCGCGCCCTTGCGCAATACATCGACGACGCCTGGGACCGTTCCGTGGTGCCGACGCTGTGCGACTACATCCGCATTCCGAACAAGTC
>JBDHQY010000173.1:0-5887 GCA_039807315.1 Steroidobacter sp.
TCTTCATTCCCCCGGTGGCCGGCGGATGAAGCCTTTCTCCTTCAGCACCACCGCCCTGCAGGTGGATGTCTATCGTCAGATCCTGGCAGACCCGGCCGCCGGCGGCTACGCCTCGTTCGAAGGCTGGGTGCGCAACCACAACGAGGGCCATGCGGTCACGCGGCTCGAATACGAAGCCTTCGAGGCGCTGGCCCACAAGGAAGGCGAGCGCATCGTGACCGAAGCGATCGCGCGCTTCGGCGTCATCAATGCCGCATGCGTGCATCGCATCGGCTCGCTCGGCATCGGCGAGCTGGCGGTCTGGGTCGGCGTCAGCTCACGGCATCGCGCCGAAGCCTTTGCTGCCTGCCGCTACATCATCGACGAAGTGAAGCACCGCGTGCCGATCTGGAAGAAGGAGCACTATGTCACCGGCGACTCCGGCTGGGTGAACTGCGAACGTTGCGCCATACATGGCCACGGGCACGGACGCTGAGAGACCCCGCGCCCCGAGCCGTCGCACCTGCTATCTCGCCCTGCCTCCCGCACCGTGAGGAAAGAAATCCTTCTCGGCTCGCTCGGCGCCGTCTTCAGCCATCAGGCGCCCCGGACAGCACATGAGCTCACGTCTGAACGAAATCGCCGGCCGACGCATAGCCTCCTGATGCCGATGCCGCTCAGTTCCGCGCCATGTCGACGTGAATGATGAGATCGATACGCCGGTTGCGCGCCCGACCTTCGGCCGTGTCGTTGGTGGCGATCGGGCGCGTTTCGCCGTAGCCGATGGAGCTGATCTTCTCCTGATTCACGCCCAGGTTGGTCACCAGGTACTGCCGCACCGCATCGGCCCGATCCTGCGACAGGATCAGATTGGCCGAATCGCGGCCGCTCGAGTCGGTGTGTCCTTCGACCACCATGGAGGCGTCCGGAAACAGCGCCAGCGCCTGCCGCACCTTGCCCATCAAGGCGGCGCTGGAGTTGTCCACGGTGCTGCGGCCGGACGGAAACCGGATGCCGAGCAGCGAGATCACCACATCGTCGCCCTGCCGGTAGACCCGGGCTTCATTCGCGGTGAACGAATTCTCGATCGTCGCGACATTCGCGCGCAGGCGCTCCTGCGCGTCGACGCGCCGCTGCAAAGCGATGCGCTCCTGGGAAACGCCACCCAGCTTCGTCTCCAACCGCTGCATCTCCGCATTAAGCGCCGCGATCTGCTCGTTGCGATCCTCCAGCTCCAGCGACAGGCGGTGAACCTCCTTGCGCTGCTCCTGGGTCTGCGTCAACAGCTCCTGCATCACCGGCTGCATGCCCACGTCGAACTGCGGCTGCAGATCCACGGCCGTGGCGATCTGACGCAGCGGTTCCTCCCAGGAAAGGATCAGCTCCTCCAGCCCGGCCTCGGCACCGCTCTTGTCCAGTGTGGTGCGGATGACCTGCGACAGATGCATCGAATGCCGGGCTTCATACCCCGCCTGCGAGGCCAGGTTCACCGCCGCGGAAGTGTCATAGCGATTGCGACTGATCTCCTGATCCGCCTGCAGCAGGTAGCGCTTGGCGGCAGCAATGCTGCGCGGCGCGTACTTCTCCACCTTGGCTGCATCCGCCTGCGCGATCAGCTGGCGCGCCTCGCCCAGCAGCTCGTTCTTGATCGCAGTCAACTCGACCTCGCGCAGCAGCACGTCGGCTTCGGCGGCCCGCTTCTGCGCCGTCTTCAGATCGTTGCGCTCCAGCGCGACGGTCGCATCGTTGAAGCGCTCGGCCGCCTTCTGCCATTGCTCCGGCGCCAGCTGCGGCGCTTTCGCGGCGAGCGCGTCGCCACGAGTGCTGATCACCGCGCTCAAGGTTTGCCGAGCCGTCGCGGCCGCTGCGTCGGCGCGCTGAATGGCCGTCATTCCATTGGCGAGCTGGGTATGGATACGTTCGGGATTGCGGCCCCGCTCCGCATCTTTCGACGCACTCTGATGCGCATTGACCGCGGCACGGAAATTGGCAGGAGCAAGCACGTCGACCTGCTCGCTGCGTGCCTTTTCTATGGCGGCAGCCAATTCCGCGAGCAGCGGATCCCGGGCGGACTGAGCCATCGTCGCCACTGCGATACCGCACAACAGGATGAGCAGCGAAACGCCGCGCGCCAGCTTGATCGGATGAGTCATACGCAAAATGATCCGGCGGACAAATGCGCACGAGTATACCGGCGCAGCGCCGCAACGGCTGCAAGCTCATCGGCCACGAACGGCGGATGGTCCGAGCTGGAGCGCGAAATGCACAATCACGCCCGGCCGCGGCACCCGCTACGTTCGCGAGTGTGCAATCGTGTACGCATCGGAATGCGTCGATAGGCTCGAGATGAGCGGTCTCGATGCGGGGCGGCCGCTGGCACTCGGCCGAGCGCGGAGGACTACGTCCGCACCTGCCCCGCGCCGCGCACCACGTATTTGTAGCTGGTCAGCTGCTCCACTCCGACCGGCCCGCGGGCGTGGAACTTGTCGGTGGAGATGCCGATCTCCGCCCCCATGCCGAACTCGCCGCCATCGGCGAACTGGGTCGAGACATTGTGCAGGACGATGGCACTGTCGACGCCGGACAGGAAGCGCTCGGCCGTCGCGGCATTGCCGGTCACGATGGAATCCGTGTGCGCCGAGCCGTATCTGGCGATGTGCGCCATCGCGCCCTCGACGCCGTCGACGACCTTGGCGGCGATGATGGCGTCGAGATATTCGGCGTACCAGTCCGCCTCGGTCGCCGGCGTTACCCGTTCGTCCACGCCGCGCGTGGCCTCATCTCCACGCACCTGGCAGTTCGCATCGAGCAGCGCCTTCACGATGGGCGCAAGGTGCGTCGTGGCGCAAGCGCGATCCACCAGCAAAGTCTCGGCCGCGCCGCAGATTCCGGTACGCCGCAGTTTCGCGTTCATGACGATCTCGCGTGCCATGTTCAGATCGGCATCGCGATCGACATAGACGTGACACACGCCTTCGAGATGGCCGATGACCGGCACACGCGCCTCCTGCTGGACGCGTGCCACCAGGCTCTTGCCGCCCCGGGGCACGATCACGTCGATGTAATCGGTCATCGAGCCGAGCATGTAGCCCACCGCGGCCCGATCGCTGGTCGGCACGATCTGGATCGCCGCCTCCGGCAGGCCGGCGTGGCGCAGGCCCTCGACCAGGCATTCGTGGATGGCGCGGCTCGAGTGTGCGCTTTCCGAGCCGCCGCGCAGGATGACCGCATTGCCCGACTTCAGACACAGGGCGCCGGCGTCGGCCGTCACGTTCGGACGGCTTTCGTAAATGATGCCGATGACGCCGAGCGGCACCCGCACCCGCTGGATGCGCATTGCGTTCGGGCGCGTCCATTCGGCAATCACGGTACCGATCGGATCGGGCAGCGCCACGATGTCCTCGATGCCCTTGGCCATCGCTGCGATGCGCTGATCGTTGAGCTGCAGACGATCCAGCAGCGCGCCGGACAAGCCACGCTCGCTCGCTTGCCGCAGGTCGATGGCGTTCGCGGCGAGAATCGCCACGCTGTGTGCGCGAATCGCCGAGGCCGCGGCCAGCAGCGCGTCGTTGCGGGAATCCTTGCTTGCGTTGGCAAGAGTCTGCGCCGCTGCGACAGCGGCACGACCGATCGGCTCCATGAGCGAGGCAATGACATCGGGGGTGGCGGCGGCGTTCATGCCGGCATTCTAATGCGGGCGCCCCGTAGTTTCCGCAGTCATGGCGGGTCAGGCCGAAGTTGCGGCCCGGCAGCCCGGCCGGCAGACTGCCGACGCTCCTCCACGACAAGCGCTCGCGCCCAGGCGACGGCAACGGCCTGCGGCTCGCAACGAACCCTTCGGATCAAGGCAAGGAGAGAATGCAATGCGCGAATCGCAGGAACGTTGCCGCGACGGACTCGATCTGCTGCAGGCCGTCGCGGTGATCGGCGCGCTCGGCCTGATCGCCATGCCGGCCATCCAGGGCATCGCCCGGCGCTGGCGCATCCGGCACCCGCTCGCCGCCTCGGAAGAAGCCATCGACGAATCGCTGGAAGAGACCTATCCGGCCAGCGACCCGCCGGCCACCCGCTACGTCGATATTCCGGAGAATCGGCGCTGAAGGCGCGCTACCTGCTGACTGTGACCACCAGGTCGTCGCGATGAATGATTTCGTCGCGCCCGCGGAAGCCCAGCAACGCTTCGATTTCTGCCGACTGCCTGCCGCGCAGGCGCTCGGCATCCGCGCTTGAATACGCCGACAGGCCGCGAGCGATTTCCAGGCCTTCGGCATCACGCACGATCAACGCATCGCCGCGCTCGAAGCTGCCGGTGACCTTGGTGACGCCGGCCGGCAGCAGGCTTTTACCGCGGCGTAGCGCAGCCGCGGCCCCCACATCCACATACAACTCGCCCGACGCCTTGAGCGTGCCTGCGATCCATTGCTTGCGGACCGTGGCCGGCGTCGCGGCAGGATAGAACCAGCTGCAACGCGCGCCGTTCTCGATCCTTGCGAGCGGATGCATCTCCCGGCCAGCCGCGACGCACATGTGGCAGCCCGCGGTCACCGCTATCTTGGCCGCCGCGACCTTGGTCGCCATGCCGCCCGAGCCCACGGCCGAGGCGGCGCCGCCGGCCATGCGCTCGATCTCGGGCGTGATGCGATGAATTTCGGGAATGAACTGTGCGCCGAGGTCCTTGGTCGGATCCGCCGTGTACAGTCCGTCGACATCGGACAACAGCACCAGGCAATCCGCGCTCATCATCTGCGCCACGCGCGCTGCCAGCCGATCGTTGTCCCCATAGCGGATTTCCGAGGTCGCAACGGTGTCGTTCTCATTGATGACCGGCACCGCGCCCAGACGCAGCAGGGTGCCCAGCGTGGCGCGCGCATTCAGATAACGACGTCGCTCCTCGGTATCGCCGAATGTCAGCAGAATCTGCGCGACCGCGACCGAATGGGCATCCAGTACTTCCTTCCAGGCGTGCGCCAGACGGATCTGCCCCACCGCCGCCGCGGCCTGGCTCTCCTCGAGCTTGAGCTTGCCGGGCTCCAGGCCCAGACCACGCCGTCCCAGCGCGATGGCGCCGGAAGAAACCAGCAAGACTTCCTGGCCACGCTGCCGCAGCCGCGCCAGGTCGGCGGCCAGCGTCTCGAGCCAGGCGCGGTTGAGCTTGCCGCTGGCGGTATCGACCAGCAGCGCCGAGCCCACCTTGACCACCACGCGACGCGCCAGCGCCAGCGGCGAGGCCGGCGGTTTGGGATCCGCCTCGAGTCCAGAATCGTTGAGCATGGTCACGGAATTGAATGGAGTTGACCGGCGACCGAATCAGGCGTTGCGCGGCACCGAAGCGACGAGCGCTCACGCATTCTCAGCGGGGGCCGCTTGCGCGCGGCAGTCTAGCAGAAGGCCCTTTCCTGCAACGTGCCGCTTGCAGCTCCAACCCGCCTACCCGGCGGCTTTGCAAATACGTTGCAACGCGCATGACGCAAGTTGCCTGCCACCCGGCGAACCCCCTAATATGCGGCCGCCGGGCGCTGCAGGCGCCGGCTCCCAAATTCGTTGGTTCGGACCGTCAGCGGTTTCGTTTGAGGTGTCACGTGGGCAGAGACTACGACCCGGTCAAGGGGCAGTGGTTTGAAGATCTGGAAGAGAACGAGGTCTTCCAGGTGGTGTCGGTGGATCCCGATGAGGAGCTCGTCGAGATCCAGTACGAGAACGGCGATATCGAGGAGATCGATCTGGACACCTGGCACGAGTTGGACCTGGAGCGCGCCTCCGAGCCGGAAGGCTGGGCCAGCGGGCAGGACGACGACGAAGACGAGGACGAAGAGGTCGATCTCGACGATGAGGACGAGGACGAGGACTGGGACGACGACGAGGACGACGACTGGGACGACGATGACGACGACCTGGACGACGACTACGG
>JBDHQY010000174.1:0-5879 GCA_039807315.1 Steroidobacter sp.
TTCAGCGTGGCGGCCAGCCACAGGTTGGGGGAGGGCTTCCAGATCAGGTCGGCGCCGGCCTTGAGCTGGGTGCGGTCGGTGAGGTTGTCGAAGATGGCCGTGCCGTAGGGAATGAAGTCGAAGGTGGCGGCAGCGCGGTGCTGCGGAATCTCGATGCGCTGGAAATCGGCAAGGAAGGCCGGTGTTTCCTCCGAGATGCCGGGACAGGCGAAGCGTTCGTTGCGGTCGAACAGATAGCGCGTGGCGTACACGCCGATGGTGCGCGTGGCGGCCTCGGATTGGCGCATGTTGACCGTGGCCCAGGGAATCAGGATCTCGACGAACCAGCGATCGTCCGTTTCGCGCACCGCGTGCCACCACGTCCCGTCCCAGTCGCGGTCGAACTTGTTCTGGTTGGTGACCAGTCCGTCGCGCACGCCGCCGCCCAGGCCGACCGAGAATTCATAACCGACCTGCGCATTGGCATCGAAATCGATCAACAGGCCGATGGAATCGCCGACCAGCCGTTCCGAATCGCGCGGTGTGCGCGGCTTCATGCGTCTTTCCTGTGGCGGCTGATCGAGCGTGAACGCTGCGGCCAGCCCTTGCGGTGTCGCCACGATGCGGACGTCGTTGTCGTAGCGGGGGCGATCGAGCGCGAAGGGCTGGGTGCGCAACCAATCGCCGCAGTGCACGGCCTGCGCCCATTCCGGCTCGTCGAAGTGGCCGTCGACGACGATCTCGGCCCGCGCCCCGCCGCTCAGCAGCGCAACAGCAAACGCCACCGCTGTATACAGTGGACGAGAAGCATGGCGAGGCTGTGGGAGCCGGGGTTTCGCTGCCGCGCGGCCTACCCTGCGCAGCGCGGGCATTCGAAAGGAGCCTCCGTGCATCTGCCGATCATTCGCGGGCCGGATGGGTCGAGTCGGTCAATGAATGTGCTCGATGATGCCGTCGAGCTCGTCCAGCGTGTGATAACTGATCACCAGTTTGCCCTTGCCGGAGTTCGAGTGCTGCACCTGCACCTTGGCGCCGAGCTTCTCCGACAGATCGCTTTCCAACTTGCGGATGTTCGGATCGGGTCGTGCCGCGGCGTCGTGCCCGGCTTCGCGCGGTTGCGACAGCAAGCGCTTCACCAGTGCCTCGGTCTCGCGCACCGACAACTTCTTCTTCGCCACCAGCAATCCGACTTCGGCCTGCTGGCGCTTGTTCTCCAGGCCGAGCAGGGCACGCGCATGACCCATTTCCAGCTCGCGTTGCTCCACCAACGACTTGACCTCGTCGGTGAGCTCCAGCAAGCGCAGCAGGTTCGACACCGCAGCGCGCGAACGACCCACCGCTTCGGCGGCGGTGGCGTGCGTCATGTCGAATTCGGAGATCAGCCGGGCCAGCGCCGCGGCTTCCTCCAGCGGATTCAGGTTCTCGCGCTGGATGTTCTCGATCAGTGCCATCGCCACCGCCGCCTCGTCCGGCACGCGGCGCACGACGGCAGGAATTTCATGCAGGCCGGCGAGCTGCGCGGCACGCCAGCGGCGTTCGCCGGCGATGATCTCGTAGCGACGTGGCCCCGGCGCGCCTTCGCTCAGCGGCCGCACCAGGATGGGCTGCACCAGGCCCTGCGCCTTGATCGAATCCGCCAGCTCCTGCAGGCTGTCCGGCCGCATGTCCATGCGCGGCTGGTACTTGCCACGCTGCAGCAGATCGACCGGCAGTTTCAGCAGTTCTTCGTCCGGGCGCAGCTGCGTCACCTGCGGTGCCTCGCTCTGCGTCTCCAGCACCGCCGGCTGGCCGAGCAATGCGCCCAGTCCGCGGCCCAGGCTTGGTCTCTTGGTTGCCATAACTCTTATGTCCCCACGGCGTCGCTGGTCGCGGGCAGCTCGTAGTCGCCGCCCTCGGCACGCCGGATCATTTCACCGGCCAGCGCCAGGTAGGCCAGCGCGCCGCGCGACTCCCGATCGAAATACAGCGCCGGCTTGCCGTAGCTCGGCGCCTCGGCCAGCCGCACGTTGCGCGGGATGATGGTGCGGAACACCTTGCCCTTGAAATGCTCGATCAGCTGCGCGGAGACCTCGTTGGCGAGATTGTTCCGCGGATCGAACATGGTGCGCAGGATGCCGTGAATCTCCAGCTGCGGATTCGGGCCCGCCTTGATCTGCTCGATGGTGCCGATGAGCGCGCTCAGGCCCTCCAGCGCGTAGTACTCGCACTGCATGGGAATCAGCACGCCGTCGGCGGCGACCAGCGCGTTGACCGTCAGCATGTTGAGCGAAGGCGGGCAGTCGATCAGCACCACGTCGAACTGGTCGAGGATGGGACGCAGCGCATCGCGCAGGCGCGCTTCGCAGCCGGGCTTGCCGGTCAATTCCACTTCGGCAGCCACCAGGTCCTGGTTCGCCGGCATCAGCCGGAAGTTGGCGTAGTCGATGTCCAGCAGCGTTGCGGCCGCATCGACTTCACCCAGCAGCACATCGGTGGTCGTGCGCTGCACCGTCAGCTTGTCGACACCGCAGCCCATGGTGGCATTGCCCTGCGGATCGCTATCGATCAGCAGCACGCGACGTCGCGTCGCAGCCAGCGACGCGGCCAGATTCACGCTGGTCGTGGTCTTGCCGACCCCGCCTTTCTGGTTGGTGATGGCGAGAATGCGTTGCATGGACACGGGTCAAGGACGCTGCGCGGCGCGCGGCGGCTGAAAACGGAAAAAGAGAAAGTCGACTTTCATCATGGGAGACCGTGATCGCTGCCGTGGATGCGCGCGCCGTCAGCGCGAAGATTTGCCTTTTACTCTTGCCGGCGCCCCGAGCCTAGCGCCCAGCAGCCCTAGACCTTGTCGTGCGACCGGCAGAGTTCCACAACATGGCGCTCCTCGTCCAGACCGGGCACCTCGAGCCGATGCACCGCCGCGAGTTTCCAGCCATTGGGTAATTTTTCCAGTTCCTCGTGCGGGTAGCGGCCTTTCATCGCCAGTAGTCGCCCGCCGCCGACACATAGATGACTGGACCACTGCATGAACCGCACGACTGGACCGACCGCACGCGAGATCACGATGTCGAAGCGCTGCTCGGGTTTGTAGTCCTCGGCGCGCGTGTGCCAGGTCTTGATGTTGGACAACCCCAGCAGCTGCGCCACGTGATCGACGAACTTGAGCTTCTTGGCGGTCGAGTCGAGCAGGGTGAACTCGCGATCGGGATTGACGATCGCCAGCGGAATTCCCGGAAAGCCCGCGCCGGTGCCCACATCGGCGATGCGCGTGCCGCGCAGGAAAGGCTGCACCGACAAGCTGTCGAGCAGATGCTTGGTGATCTGCTGGCCACGCTCGCGGATCGCGGTGAGATTCATGCGCTGGTTCCAGTCGTCCAGCTCATCCAGCAGCCGCAGCAGCTGGTCGGCCTGGGCCGCGCTCAGGGAAATCCCGAGCTGCGCTGCGCCATCGATGAGCAGCGGGCGACTCATCAGTGCCCGGCAATGCGCACCACGGTGCGACCGACGATCTTGCCCTGGATGAAGTCGTCGAACGCGCCCGGCAGCTCGTCGAAGCCGATCGTCCGGTTGGCGATCTGCTGCAGATGCCGCGGCTTGAGGTCCGTCGCCAGCCGCTGCCAGACCGCAAGGCGCAGCGGCCGCGGCGTGAATGCCGAATTGATGCCGAGCAGGTTCACGCCGCGCAGGATGAACGGCATGACCGTGGTCTTGAGCTCGGCGCTGGCGGCCAGACCGATGCTGGCGATGTTGCCCCAGAACTGGGTGGTGCGCGTGAGCCAGGCCAGCAGCTCGCCGCCGACGTTGTCGATGGCGCCGGCCCATTGCGCTTCTTCGAGCGGCCGCGAGCCGGGATCGATGCCGTCACGCCGCAGGATGCGGACGGCACCGAGCAGTTTCAGATAATCGTCGGCCGCCGGCTTGCCCGACACCGCCACCACCCGGTAGCCGCGACCCGCCAGCATGTCGACGGCGAGGCTGCCGACTCCGCCGCTGGCGCCGGTCACGACGACTTCGCCGTTTTCCGGCTGCTGGCCGTTCTGTTCCATGCGGTGGATGGCGAGCGCGGCGGTGTAACCGGCCGTGCCGATCGCCATCGCCTGGTATGCGTCGAGCCCGGCGGGAATCGGCACCACCCACTCGCTTTTCAGCCGGGCGTACTCGGCATAGCCGCCGTCGTGCGTCTCCGACAGGCCGCAGCCGTTGACCAGCACTTTCTCGCCGACGCGCACTGCCGGGTCGGACGAGGAGGCGACCGTGCCGGCTAAGTCGATGCCACCGACCAGCGGATAGCGACGCAGGATCTTGCCCTTGCCGGTAGCCGCCAGCGCATCCTTGAAATTGATGGTGGAGTGGCTGACGCGAACCACGACCTCGCCGGCGGCGAGATCGTCCAGCTCGATCGTCTCCATGCGCGGGACGACCCGGCCGTTTTCGCTATGGATCCGCAATGCGCGAAAGCGCTGCATCGGCTTCAACCGCCATGGCCCCGTTGCGGCGCGCGCGCCCGCTCGACTAGTTGCGCTCGCACTTGCCGTTCTTGCGGATCTGATCGGTGCTGCACAGGCCGCCACCCTGCTGGGAGAAGAACTGGGCGATGGCCGCGAAATCCTTCTCCTTCACGCCGCCGATGATGCCGGCCATGATCGGGTTCTTGCGCTTGCCGGCCTTGTAGTCCTTGAGCGCCTGCACGATGTAGTCCGGGTATTGCCCGGCGAGCACGGGATAGTCTTCCTGCAGAGGCTTGGCGCCGTCGGCGCCGTGACAGGCCACGCAGACCTGGGTCGCAGGCGGCGGCGTGCCGACCACTTCGCCCGGCCGCACGCCTTCGGCGCGCAGGTAGGCAGCGATATCGGCCCGGTCCTGCTCGCTCAGGCTGGCTGCCTGGGAGTGCATGGTGGCGTGCGGACGATCACCGGAGGCGTATTCGCTCAGCGCGGTGGCGAGGTATTTGGCATTCTGGCCGCCGAGCCGCGGCACGGTGTAGCTCGGGTAGGCATTCTTATAGTTGGGGACGCCGTGGCAGCCATGGCAGGTGTAAGCCAGCGTCTTGCCGTTCGCGGCGTTGCCCTCGGCGCTTGCGGTCATGCTCGCGGCAGTGGCAATCACGCCCAGGCCGAGCGCCAGCAGGGTCGGTCGAAACTTCATTCCTCGTCTCCGCTACATCAAAGGCAAATTCTTGAAAGCGCCGGTTTCTTGTTGCCGGCGATGCTTCAGGCTCGAGCCATGGCCCGGCCGGCGGGGGGCGCAATGGTAGCGGATTTGTGCGAGGCTTCCCACGATCCGCCACGCCCGCGCGGCGCCCATCAGCCGAATTCGGCGCTTTTCACGCGGAATCCGACCACGATCCGTCGCAGGCAAGCGCTTCGTCCGAGCGGTTAGGGCGGTCGTGAGCCGTCGCTCTAGGCTCCACCGGCCGGCGCGCGTCAGCTATACTTTTTGCGCCTCGGCCTCCCGCCGGGCACTTTTCACGCCTTGCAGCTTGAGGTTTTCCATGGCCCGCATCACTGTCGAAGACTGTTTGCAGCACGTTCCCAACCTGTTCCAGCTGGTCATGGTCGCCTCCAAGCGCGCCCGCAAGCTGGCCAACGGCGCGGAAGCGACAGTGGACTGGGAAAACGACAAGCCGACGGTGGTGGCCCTGCGCGAGGTGGCCGCCGGCCACATCGGCCCGGAAATTCTCGATGAAATCGAGCAGCGCCCGCTGCCGGAAATGATGCCGGACGCGGAAATGTCCGGCGAGCTGCGCGCGCCGCACCTGGGGCTGGGAGACTGATCCCAGCGTCGATTCTTCGCGCCCGTCATGGACTATGCGTCTTCCATTCTGGGGTTGCTGCCGACGGGAAGACGCTCGATAGGCGTTACTCAGCTTCTCAACAAGCTCGAAACCTACCTGCCGCCGGCGCAGGTCGATCGCGTCC
>JBDHQY010000175.1:0-5873 GCA_039807315.1 Steroidobacter sp.
TACCGTCAGGGCGAGATTCCGGCCGTGGTGAATGCGTGACAGCCGGCCGCCGGCGGCGAACATCGAAAATGCCAGCGCGCCGCGTTGCCTAGCCCAGCCATGCACCAGCCATGAAACTGCTCAATTTCGACGTCGGTCCCGAACGACCCTTCTTTCTCATCGCCGGCCCCTGCGTGGTGGAAAGCGAGGGACTGATCCTGGACACGGCCGGCAAGCTCAAGGAGCTGACCGGCCGCCTGGGGATTCCCTTCATCTTCAAGTCCTCCTTCGACAAGGCCAACCGTTCCTCGCGCTCGAGCTTCCGCGGCCCGGGCCTGGAGGAGGGCCTGAGGATCCTGGCGGAAGTGAAGCGGCAGCTGCAGCTGCCGGTGCTCACCGACGTGCATGAAGACACGCCGCTGGCCGAAGTGGCCGAGGTGGCCGACGTGCTGCAGACACCGGCGTTCCTGGTGCGCCAGACCAATTTCATCGTCAACGTGTGCTCGCAGAACCGGCCGGTGAACATCAAGAAAGGCCAGTTCCTCTCGCCCTGGGAAATGCGCAACGTGGTCGACAAGGCGCGCTCCACCGGCAACCAGCAGATCATGGTGTGCGAGCGCGGTGCCAGTTTCGGCTACAACAACCTGGTGTCGGACATGCGCTCGCTGTCGGTGATGCGCGAGACCGGCTGCCCGGTGGTGTTCGATGCCACGCACTCGGTGCAGCTGCCCGGCGGCAAGGGCACGGCTTCCGGCGGCCAGCGCGAGTTCGTGCCGGTGCTGGCGCGGGCGGCGATTGCCGCGGGTGTCGCCGGCCTGTTCATGGAAACCCATCCCGATCCCGACAAGGCGCTGTCCGACGGGCCCAATGCCTGGCCGCTGGCCCGCATGGAGCCGCTGCTCGACACGCTCCTGTCCCTCGACAACATCGTCAAGTCCAAGCCCTACGAGGAAAGCCTGTTATGAGCAAGATCGTCGACATCCGCGGCCGCGAGATCATCGATTCGCGCGGCAACCCCACCGTGGAGGCCGATGTCCTGCTCGAATCCGGCGCGGTGGGCCGTGCGGCCGTGCCGTCGGGCGCTTCCACCGGTACCCGTGAGGCGGTCGAGCTGCGCGACGGCGACAAGAGCCGCTATCTCGGCAAGGGCGTCACCAAGGCCGTCGCCAACGTCAATGGCGAGCTGAAGAAGCTGCTGGTCGGCAAGGATGCGGCCGATCAGGCGGCCATCGATCGCGCCATGATCGAGCTCGATGGCACCGATGCGAAGTCGCGATTGGGCGCCAACGCGCTGCTCGCCATATCGCTCGCCAACGCGCACGCCGTGGCGCACGAACAGAAGAAATCCCTGTTCCGTCTGCTCGGCGGCCCGGGCCCGAAGACGCTGCCGGTGCCGATGATGAACATCATCAACGGCGGCGCGCACGCCGACAACAGCGTCGACATCCAGGAATTCATGATCCTGCCGGTCGGCGCGCCCTCGCTCAGCGAGGCGGTGCGTTACGGCGCGGAAGTCTTTCATACGCTCAAGAAGGTGCTGCACGAGCGCAAGCTGGCGACCGCGGTGGGCGACGAAGGCGGCTTCGCGCCGGACCTGCCCTCGAACGAAGCGGCGCTGGAAACCATCCTGGAAGCGATCGAGCGGGCCGGCTACAAGGCCGGCCGGCAGATCTTCCTGGGGCTGGACGTGGCCAGTTCCGAGTTCTTCTCCGGCGGCATCTACAACCTCGAATCGGAAGGGCGCAAGTTCACCTCGGCGCAGTTCGCCGATTACCTGGAAGGCCTGGTTGGCCGCTATCCCATCGTCACCATCGAGGACGGCATGGCCGAGGGCGACTGGGACGGCTGGGCGCTGCTGACTCAGCGGCTGGGCAAGCGCGTGCAATTGGTGGGCGACGACCTGTTCGTCACCAACACCAAGATCCTGCAGGAAGGCATCACGAAAAAGATCGCCAACGCCATCCTGATCAAGCCCAACCAGATCGGCACGCTCAGCGAGACGCTGGCGGCGATCGACATGGCGGCGGATGCCGGCTATGCCTCGGTGGTGTCGCATCGCTCGGGTGAAACCGAGGACGCGACCATCGCCGATATCGCGGTCGCCACGCGCGCCACGCAGATCAAGACGGGCTCGCTGTCGCGTTCCGACCGCATCGCGAAATACAACCAGCTGCTGCGCATCGAAGCCGAGCTCGGCGCCGACGCGCGCTATGCCGGCGCCGAGGCGTTCCCCGTGCCGCTGCCGGGCATCTCCTGCTGATCCAGGGGCGATGAAGTTCCTGGCCGCCGGTTTGCTGGTCCTGCTGGTGCTGCTCCAGTACCGGCTGTGGCTGGGTGACGGCGGCATGCGCGAGGTGGTGCGGCTGCGCACCGAGATCGAGCAGCAGAAGGTCGAGAACGCCACGCTGCGCGAGCGCAATCGGACGCTTGCGGCCGAAGTGCAGGATCTCAAGAAGGGTACGACCGCCATCGAGGAGCGTGCCCGCACCGATCTGGGAATGGTGGGGCAGGGCGAGACGTTCTTTCAGGTGGTGACGCCACCGGCACCGCGGAAGCCCGAGCCGCAGGATGCACCGGTGTCCGCAGGGGCCGGCGAGCCTGGCGTGGCCGATGCGGCTCCGCAGAAGTAGCGCCTCATCCTCCAATGAATGCGCCGTTCCGGTTCTGGGCAGTGATCCCTGCAGCGGGCAGCTCGCGCCGTATGGCCGCTGGCGCGGCAGAATCCGAGCGCAGTCCTCCTGCTCACAGCGACGTTGCTTCCAGTGAGGCGGCCGCTCGTTGCGCCCCGCTGCCGAAACAGTATCTGCAGTTGGCCGGTCGAGCCGTACTCGAATGGTCGGTGGCACCGTTCCTGGCGCGCCCTGACTGCGCTGGTGTCATTGTCGTGCTGGCGCCCGGCGATCGGCACTGGCCCATGCTGGCGCTGGCCGGTAACGCCAGAGTGCAGGCTGTGAGCGGCGGAGCCGAGCGGGCCGACTCGGTGCGCCAGGGGTTGGCCGCGCTGCGCAGCCGGCTTGACGACGACGACTGGGTACTGGTGCATGACGCCGCGCGGCCCTGTCTGCAGGCGGTCGAGCTGGCGGCCCTGATCGAGCGAGTGGGCGGCGACGAAGTCGGCGGGTTGCTGGCGGCGCCCGTGGTGGACACGCTGAAGCGGATGGACGAGGTCGGCCGGGTGGCCGAAACCGTGGGTCGTGAGCGCCTGTGGCGGGCGCTGACGCCGCAGATGTTTCGCTTTGGGATTCTGAGTCGCGCGCTGGCGGACGCAGCGCAGCGCGGCATGGCCGTGACGGACGAAGCGCAGGCAGTCGAACTGGCCGGATTCCGGCCGCTGTTGGTGGCGGGCAGCGCCGACAATCTCAAGATCACTCTGCCGGAAGACCTGCCGCGCGCCGAGCATATTTTGACGAGGATGCAAGCTTCATGACGGAAAGCGCTCCATGACCACGGGATTGCGGATCGGGCAGGGCTATGACGTGCATGCGTTTCAGTCCGGTGACCACGTCACGCTCGGCGGCGTGCGGATTCCTCACTCGCAAGGTGTGCGTGCGCATTCGGATGGGGACGTGGTCCTGCACGCACTGTGCGATGCGCTGCTGGGTGCGGCCGGCCTCGGCGACATCGGCATGCACTTTCCGGATACGGATGCGCGCTGGCAGGGAGCGGACAGCCGCAAATTCGTGCGGCATGCGCGAGCGCTGCTGGAACAGCAGGGTTACTCGGTGGTGAATGTGGACATGACGGTGCTCGCCGAGGCGCCACGCCTGGGCCGGTATCGGGAAATCATGCGCGCGAACATCAGCGAGGATCTCGGCATCGATGCCGGGCGCGTGAACATCAAGGCCACGACCAGCGAAGGGCTGGGGGCCATCGGCCGCCGCGAAGGCCTGGCATGTCATGCCATCGCGCTGATCGAGCGCGGCGCGCCCCTCACGTCTCCCTGAGCGAGTTTTCGTGGACCTCATACACCTGCCGTGCGCTTATGGCGCGCCACCGATTACCGGCCAGCTGCGCGTAACGCCCGAAGATTTCGTGGTGCGTGAATGGCTGGGCTTCGCCGCCGACGGTGCAGGCGATCACTGGCTGCTGACGGTGCGCAAACGCGGCGCCAACACCCATTGGGTAGCCAAACAGCTGGCGAAGCTGGCGCAGATCCATCCGCGCGATGTCGGATTCGCCGGGCTCAAGGACAGGAATGCCGTCACCGAGCAGGCATTCACCGTGCCGGTGCGCTCGGCCGTGGGCGATGCCTGGGCAGGAATGACCGGTGACGGCTTCGAGGTGCTCGCAGCTGTTCGTCATCGACGCAAGCTCAAGCGCGGTGCGCTGCGCGGCAACGACTTCGAAATCACGGTGCGTGCAGTGCACGGGGACACTGCGGCCCTCGCGCTTCGCCTGCAGACGATGGCCGCCCAGGGCGTGCCTAATTACTTCGGCCCGCAGCGTTTCGGCATCGAGGGCGGCAATCTGTTGCGCGCCCGGCAATGGCTGTCGGGCGAGATCGAGCTGCATGACCGTCTGGAGCGCGGCTTCGCTTTGTCTGCCGCCCGCTCGGCCATCTTCAATGCGGTACTGGCGCGGCGAGTGACTGACGGCACCTGGAACCAGTTGCGCGCCGGCGATGTTGCGAACCTGGACGGCAGCAACAGCATTTTTGGCGTCGCCGCGCCGGACGAGGTGCTGACCGAGCGCTGCCGTCAGCTGGACATCCATCCGACCGGCCCGCTCTGGGGCGAGGGCGAGCTCAAGTCGCAAGGCGAAGTCGCGGAACTCGAACGGCAGATCGCCGCGAGCGAGCCACCTTTTGCCGATGGGCTCGGCAAAGCAAGGCTGGAGCAGGAACGGCGCGCGCTGCGTTTGCGCGTCAGCAACGTCGAGTGGACGCTCGAAGCCGATCTGTTGCGCTTGAAGTTCCGCCTGCCGCGCGGAACCTTCGCTACCGCGGTGTTGCATGAGCTGCTGGACAACGCATTCGCTCAAAGCCTGCCGGAGGCGGGCGAGGAAGCTTGAAGGGACTGCCGGCAGCGCTCACGCCTTGTTCAGCAGAACATGCACCGCGCCGCTGCCGCCATCGACACTGCGGGCCGAGCCGAATGCCAGCACGGCGTCGGAATGTTGCAGCCAGCGGTTGACGATGTTCTTGAGCACCGGCCCGCGCGGGCCGGAGCGCTTGCCCTTGCCATGGATGACGCGCACGCAAGTCATCCGGCGCTGCGCAGCATCGGCCAGGAAATCGCGCAGCACGGCTTTGGCCTCGGCGCCGTTCAGGCCGTGCAGATCGATTTCGGCGTCGACGGCGTAATGGCCACGGCGCAGTTTCAGCAGCACTGCTTCCGGCACGTGCGGACGGCGAAACAGCAATTCGTCGCCGGTGTTCAGCAAAGCTTCGTCCGGCGGCGGCAGCAGGCTTTCCCGCAAAACCTCGCGCCGATCCAGACGGGTGAAGCGGGCTTGCGCCGCCGGCTTCGGCGGCTCGGGCTTGCGCAGCGCCGGCTGCAAGCGCCTCACTTCGCGCATCGCTGCACGAAATATTTCCTTGTCACGTTCGTCCGATTCGCTCATATCGATGATGCGCTGCTTCGTTTCCAGTATAGTCTGACGCCGCGCAAACGCTTCCGGCCTTGCGCCAACAAGTACATTTCTGGCGCCAGTCACGCACGCTCCAAGTGAAGATTCTCATCAGTAACGACGACGGTTACCGAGCCGAGGGCTTGCGTGCGCTGACCGACGCCTTGAGTCCGCTCGGCGAGATCACGGTGGTGGCGCCGGATCGCAACCGCAGCGGCGCCAGCAATTCGCTGACGCTGGACGTGCCTTTGCGGGTATTCCCGTTCGACACCGATCGCTATTACGTGATGGGCGGTACGCCGACCGACTGCGTGCATCTGGCGATC
>JBDHQY010000176.1:0-5842 GCA_039807315.1 Steroidobacter sp.
GAGCGTGGCACTCATAATGCCGAGGTCGTGGGTTCGAGTCCCACCCTAGCCACCATTACAAATCAAATACTTGCGGTGCTTCCATTGCGGTCGTCGTAAGTGGCCGGCAGAAAATCCAGGGTGACTCGGCCGCCGACCACCCGAAGCAATGCCGGGCTTTCCCACCTGCTCGTTCGACAGGTCGACCAGGCGCTTCAGTTCCGCCGGTTCCGCGGCGCCGTAATGCCTCGTGACACCGATTTGTGGCTTGGCACGGCTTGCCTCTCGCGAGACTCACCCCAACCGATCTAGTCGGCGCCTCAGCCGGATCCAGCGGGATCACCCCGGGCATTTCCTGCCGATCACCTCCTCAATAGCGCTTGGCCACTCAGCTCCGAGCAGCATTCCAGCCGCGTCGGGCATGCGTTCGATCGGAGGCGGGCAGCGTGTCCCACGCAACGGCGCTTGCTTGCTAAATGAGAATTGTTATCATGCGGGCATTCCAGCCAGCCTCCCTGTCGATGAGCCGTTCGCGCTCGCTGTAACGACCGGGCGCCAGCCAATCATTGTGCGATTCCATCTCTAACTGTGCGTGCCGGCAGGCATGCGCCGAGTGGTCGCATCCGTTGTCTGCCCGAGTCCAGCTGCATGACCGCTTTGAATCGCGAACGTGTGCTACGCGTGCACCATTGGAACGGCACCCTGTTCAGTTTCTCCACCACGCGCGATCCGGGGTTGCGGTTCGAGAACGGGCAGTTCGTCATGATCGGGCTGGATGTGAACGGCCGGCCCTTGCTGCGCGCCTACAGCATCGCCAGCGCCAACCATGACGAGCACCTGGAGTTCTTCAGCATCAAGGTGCCGGACGGGCCACTGACCTCGCGACTGCAAGCGCTCCAGGAAGGAGAGCACATCCTGGTGAGCCGCAAGCCCACCGGTACGCTGGTGCTGCGCGATCTGCACCCGGGGCGCCGCTTGTTCCTGCTCAGCACCGGCACCGGCCTGGCGCCGTTCCTGAGTCTGGTGCGCGATCCGCACATGTACGAGCAGTTCGAGCAGATCGTGCTGGTGCACGGCGTGCGTACGGTCAGCGAGCTCGCCTATGCCGACTACCTGACCCAGACACTGCCGCAGGACGAGTTGCTGGGACAGTCCGTGCGCGAGCAGCTCACGTACTACCCGACGGTGACCCGGGAGCCTTTCCGCAACCGCGGCCGGCTGACCGAGCTCATCGACAGCGGGCAATTGTTCACCGATCTGGGTATCCCCGGCCTCGATCCGGGCGCCGATCGCGCCATGATCTGCGGCAGCCCAAGCATGTTGCGCGAAACCTCGGCGCTGCTCGATGCCCGTGGCTTCCGGATTTCTCCGCACATCGGCGAGCCTGGCGACTACGTCATCGAGCGCGCGTTCGTGGAACGCTGAACCAAGCGCAAGGCCTGGAATGTTGCAACAGATCGCCATGGGCGTGACGAATCATCGGCAGCGGCTGTCGCTCGGCTCGCGTGTCCTCGCCGGGTTGCTGGGCAGCTATGTCTTCACCTGGGGTTGCGTAGCGCTGGTGGTGGCGCTGGGTCTGGTGCAGGGCATGGATTACGACGAGATGCTGACGCTTGCCTACCTGCTGGCGTTTCTCGTCTATCTGTGTGCCTTCCTGTGGGCCTTTGCCGCAGCGAGCCTGCTGCGAGTGTGGCTGGTGCTGGCGGGTGGCGGGGTTGCGATGAGCGGCGCGGCGCGCTGGCTGACGTCCATGCTGGCTTGAGTGACGCTGGGGAGCTCGACCGATGCTGTCTTCATTCCGATTGTCGATGACCTGGGTCCACACCTGGTTCGGCCTGGTGCTGGGCTACGTACTGATGGTGTGCTTCTTCTTCGGTGCGTTGTCGGTGTTCGACCGCGAGATCGACCGCTGGGCGATCCCGGAAACGCGCTACGAGCCCCAGCCCATGCCTTCCTTCGATTCCATGCTGCTGCCGATCTTCCGCTCGATCGAGCCGGAACCGCGAAGCTACGACTACGCGCAGGGAGAAGTGCAAGGGCCGCTGCCGCCGCGAGAATCGCTGGCGATGTCCGATGTCGGCGCCTACACCACGCATCGCGATCCGGTGCTGGACATGTACGTTTCGTTCGACGTGCCGAACAAGCCCAAGGATGCCAATCTCGATCACGTCCATGCGTTCGGCTACGCGACCATCGATCCGCGCAGCGGCACGGTGATCTCCAACGACAAGCTGAAGATCGGCAGCGAATTCTTCTATCCGCTGCACTACAGCCTGCACCTGTACTGGAAGAATCTGGGTTACTGGCTGGTCGGGATGGCGGCGCTGACCATGCTGGCGGCGCTGGTCACCGGCGTGGTCATGCATCGCAAGCTGCTGCGCGAGCTGTTCACCTTCCGGCCTCGCAAACAGATGCGCAGCGTGCTCGATCTGCACAATCTCACCGGTGTTGCGGCCCTGCCGTTCCATTTCTTCTTCGCCTTCACCGGTCTGGTCATCTTCGCCGGGATCTATTTCCCGGTGACCAGCTCGATGTTCAAGCCGCAGGCCGAGGCGCACGAGAAGGTGGAGGAACTGCGCACCGGCCTGCCGCACGATCCGGCGCACATTGCTGCGCCGCTGGCATCGGTGGATGCGATGGTGGCCGAAGCGCAGCGTCGCTGGGGCGAGCGCGGCATGCCGGGCGAAGTCGGGTTTCTCGGGATCACGCATCTGGGCGATGCCAATGGTTACGTCAGCGTCTATCGGGCCGGTACGGATCGGGTGACGTTGACCGGGCAGGGAATCCATTTCCGAGCCAGCACCGGCGAGGTGATTCGTGAGGACCCGCAGCCGTCGAGCGTTGCGGGCATCAATGACTGGCTGACCGGACTGCATCTGCAGCATTTCCGTCATTGGCTGCTGCGCTGGCTCTACGTGCTGGGCGGTCTCGCGGGCTGTGCGTGCATCGCTACGGGCTTCGTCTTCTTCGTCGAGAAGCGCAAGCGTCAGCATGCGAAGGCCGGCGCGAGCGGCGCGCGCTGGGCGGATGCAATGGGCGTGACCGCCGTCACCGGCATGTTGGTCGCCACCGGCACCATCCTGGTGGCGAATCAGCTGCTGCCTGGAGATCTGCCCCGGCGCGGCGATTGGGAAGAGCGCATTTTCTGGCTGGCATGGCTGCTGGCGCTGGTCCATGCCTTCTGGCGCAGTGCACCGGTGGCCGAGGCCAGGTTGTCGCCAGCCTGGCGCGAGCAAAGCTGGGTCATCGCGTTGCTGTGCACGGCTGCGCCGGTGCTCAACTGGCTGACGACCGGCGATCACCTGCTGAAGACCATTGCGGCGCGCTATTGGCCGGTCGCGGGTTTCGATCTGGCGTTGCTGGTGGTCGCGACAGTGGCGGTGTACGCCGCGCGGCGGCTCGGAAGAGCCGAGCGCGTGTTGGTCGAGACAGCCGGCGGGCGAGGACGGGGATCGCTGGAGGCCGCCCATGCCTGATTCCCTGCTGCTCGGATTGGCGCTGCTGAGCGCCCTGTGTGCGATGGGCTGGCTGGCGCTGGGCATGAACGTGCACTGGCAGCAGGTGTACGGCAATGTCGCGAGCTCTACGCGCACGGTGCGCATCGTGCGCGTGCTGGGAGCATGTGCACTGGTTGTTTCCATGCTGCTATGTCTGTCCAGCGATCACGCTTCCATCGCTTCGCTGGTCTGGGTCATGGCGCTCGCCGCGGCGGTGTTCCTCGTGGCCTTTCTTCTGTCCTGGCGTCCACGTTGGCTGGCCTGGCTGGTTCCCTGGGTAAGGACCTGATCGCGCACTGATATCCGATCCGCACCGCCGACGGGCTCGGAGAGCGAAGGTGTGCCTGCTGATAGTTAATGCGACTCATTCGCACGGATGCCCGTGCTGGCTTCGAATTCATAAATCTGGGAGGTTCTCGTGAAAGTCCGTGTCTGCAGCTCTGGTGTCATCGCAGGTGTCCTGGTCGGCGCCGTCGGCGTCCATTCGTTGGCGTGGGCGGCCGAATCGACTCGTTCGGACGAGCTGGAGGAAGTCGTGGTCACCGGCACCTACACCGCTCAGTCCATGAACAGCGCCACCGGTCTGACCATGACGCTGCGTGAAACCCCGCAGACGGTCACCGTCATCACCGAGCAGATGATCGAGGACAAGGGCCTGCTGGACATGGGGCAGGTGCTGGAGCACGTGCCGGGCATCAGCCAGGTGGGCGATGCCTCCGAGGATGCCCAGATCTTCATCCGCGGCTTCCAGCTCGACAGCGCCGTGCAGGTGGACGGCATGATCACCACCCCGGCCAACCTGACCTATTCCGGCGCGCTCAGCCAGGGCATCGATGCTGCCGTCATCGAACGAGTGGAAGTGCTGAAGGGCGCCGCCGGTATTCTCGGCGGCCTGGGTGAACCTTCCGCCACGGTGAACATGATTCGCAAGCGGCCGACGGATACGTTCCAGTCGAGCCTGGCGCTGAAAGGCGGCAGCTGGAATGCCTGGCGCGCCGAAGGGGATGTCGCGGGTCCCCTGAGCGCCGATGGCAGCATGCGCGGACGCTTCGTCGCTGCCGTGACGGATCAGGATTATTTCCTCGATCGCTATCATCGCCGCGGCGACGTGCTGTACGGCGTTCTGGACAAGAGCTTCGATCAGGGCACCAAGCTGTCGCTGGTCGTGGATCGCGTGGCTTCCAAATATACCGGCGTCTACAACTGGAGCTCGAATCCGGCCTTCTACACCGACGGCCGGCTGATCAACCAGGACATTTCCTTCTCGACCGGTCAGGACTGGTCCTATCGCAAAGTCTCGGAGTGGAGCGTGATGCCCGAGCTGGAACACGGGTTCGGCAATGGCTGGACGTTGCGCAGCGCCTATCGTTATGCGGAAGGCAAGATCAACGTGCTCAACGCCAGCCCGGGTTCGTATGTGGACCCGGTCACGCTGGAGCTGGTCGATGCCCGGAGTACGCCCAACGCGCTGAAGTCCGATCGGACTTCGCAGACACAGAGTTTCAACATCGTGGCGACCGGCAAGTTCTCCCTGTTCGGCCGGGACCACGATGCGGTGTTCGGTTACAACTACGCCCGCAACGAGTTCGTGCTGCGTGGCCATTACTACGATCTGCCGGTCATCACGCTGGACCAGCCGGTGATGCCCGCCCCGGATCTGTCGCTGCCGTCCTCGCCTTATGGCGCCTACGCCAATCGTGACATTTCCGCACAGGGCGGCTTCTACGGCACTCTGCGCTTCAGCCCGATGGATCGCCTCAAGCTGATGGCGGGCGGCCGCATCAGTCATTGGAAGCTGGATTCGTACGATGCGGACAGCGGTGCGCACAACAGCACGGCCAAAGAGAACAATGTGCTGACGCCCTATTTCGGCGTGGTCTTCGACCTGAACGGCTTCGCATCCTTGTACGCCAGTCATACCGGCATCTTCCTGCCGAACTCGGCCCGCGGCGCCGACGGCAACATCCTCGACCCCACCGAAGGCACCAACAACGAGTTGGGCGTGAAGCTGGCGTTCCACGACAACCGCCTGAATGTTTCCGCGGCGGTCTACCAGGCGACCAAGAACAAGGTGGCCGAATGGGCCGACATGGGCATGCTGCCCAATGGCGAGTGGATCTACAGGAGCGTCGATGGCATCAAGACCAGGGGTTATGAAATCGAGATGGCGGGTGCGGTGACTCCCCGCTGGGAAGTCAGCGGCGGCTACACGCACAACACGGCCAAGGACAAGGCAGGCGAGCCGCGTACGACCTACATCCCGGACGACGTGTTCAAGTTCACCACCAGCTACAGGTTGTCAGGCTGGCTGCCGGATCTGACCGTGGGCGGCAGCGCCCGCTGGCAGAGCCACACCTACTACGATA
>JBDHQY010000177.1:0-5833 GCA_039807315.1 Steroidobacter sp.
CCGCCGCGGCCTTGCCGACGCTGCTGTCGGAACCGGCGGCGGCCTGATAGTACTGACGGGCCTTCGCCGCATCGCCGCGGTCGCGCCAGATGTTGCCGAGGTAGTAAGCCGCCGGGGCAGTCGGCAGGAGCTCGGCGCTCCTGGTCAGCCACTGCTCGGCCTTGGCCGGGTCGCCTGCCTGCAATTGCGCCACGCCGGCACCGAGATACGAGCCGAAATAATCCGGGTTGAGCTCGATGGCCTTGCGGTAGTAGGGGAGTGCTGCCCGCGGCTGCTTTTCCGAGAGCGCGATCTCGCCCAGCAGCTCCTGGAAGCGGCCTTCGCGCGGCACCGCTTTCGCAGCCTCGTTCGCCAGGGATTTCGCCGTGGCGAAGTCCTTCTTGCGGGCCGCGGCCACCGCCTGATCGTACTTGTCATACGCCGGCTTCAATTTCCGCAGCTCGGTCAGCTGCGCCGCATAACGCTCGGCGCCCAGTTCGCCGCCGCGACCCAGCTCCTGCGCCGTCTGCTTGTTGCGCTCGACCCGCTCGGTCGACGGCGGGTGCGAGGCGAACAGGCCGTCCATCCAGCTTTGCTGCTTGGCGCCGCCCTGTTCGGACAGTCGCACGAAGGTCTCTTGCAGAGTGACCGCGCCCCATGGGTCGTAGCCCACCCGCCGCATGTACTTCATGCCGTACAGGTCGCTTTCGAGCTCCTGATCGCGGCCGTATTTCATCTGGATCATCTGTGCGCCGAGGCCGGCGCCGCCGAGCATCAGCCCGGCGAGATTCGCGTCGACTCCGCCGACGGCCGCGCCGATCTGCGCCGCCGCCAGGCCGACCTGCATGATGGTGCCGCGCTCCTGCGCCTTGGCGCCGTGGCGCGCGGCGGCGTGCACGATTTCGTGGCCCAGCACGGCAGCCAGCTCGGCTTCGTTCTTCAGCTCGGTGAGCAGGCCGCGGTTCACCGCGATCTTGCCGCCGGGCAGAGCCCAGGCGTTCGGCACCGAGTTGTTGAGGACCACGAACTCGTACGGCAGCTTGCGGTCGGCCACGGCCGCGAGCTTCTGGCCCACGCCGTTCACGTAGCTGGTCAGTTCCGGCAGCACGGTGAGATCGCCGCCTTCGCTCTGCCGCGTCGGCGAATAGTTCTGTTGTCCGATCTGCAGCTCCTGCGCCTCGGAGACGAACTGGATCTCCTTCTTGCCCGTGACCGGATTGACGCCGCAGCCGCCGAGCGCGACGGCCATGGCGGCGGCGGCGATGATCCCGGTGATGGTATGGAGCGCCCGCATTCTGCAATCCCCTCGATTGTGTATCGCTCGTACCGACGACCGGGTCGTCGGCGAGCGGCCGTCGCCATCTGACGAAGTACTGCTGCGGCAGCGCGACCAAACATCGCCGCGTCATGCCGTCGACGAGTATGCCCGATGAACAATTGTTCATGAATCGCACCTCCGACGGCTCAGAGAATCAATACGTTATCGTTCGATCGGGATGGCGGCTGATGATGTCCACGCGTTTCCTGGCGCGGGTGGTGGTGCCGATCGCTGCCGCTGCCTGCGTCTCGTCCTTGGGCGGATGCTCGCGCGGTGCCGCTGTGCCTCGCTCCCAGGAGCGGTCCATTCCGGTCGTCACGGCGGGCGTCGAAGAGCGGGCCGTACCGACCACGGTGAACGTGGTCGGCACGGTCGAATCCACCGGCTCGGTCGTTCTGCAGTCCCGGGTCGATGGACAGATCATCCGGGTCTTCGTGCATGACGGGGAGGAGGTGAAAGCCGGCCAGCGCCTGCTGCAGATCGATCCGACGCCGTTTGCTTTGCAGGTGCGCATGGCGCAAGCGACGTTGGCGCGCGACGAGGCATTGCTGGAGAACGCCCGGGCCAAGGCCAATCACGGCGCTACGCTGGAAACGGCGCGTTATCTCGCACCGGACGACTATACGCAGCTGAAAACCAACATGGAGAGTGCCGCGGCCACGGTCGATCAGGATCGCGCGGTGCTGGACAACGCCAAGCTGCAGCTGAGCTATTCGACCATCACGGCGCCGGTGTCCGGCAAGATCGGTCACATTGCCCAGCAGGTCGGCAACACGGTGCACGTCGCCGCGCAGACGCCGTTGACCACGTTGAATGAGCTCGATGTGGTCGATGTCAGCTTTGCATTGCCGGAACAGCAGCTAGCGCCCGTGCGCCAGGCGATGCAGTCCTCCAGTGCGCCGCTGCCGGTTGCTGCTGCGTCTCTCGGGCAGGCTGCGCCGCCGAGCACCGGCGAGCTCTCGTTCATCGACAATGCCGCCGATCCGAGCACCGGTACCATTCGCCTGCGGGCCCGCTTCGACAACCGCAACCGCGCCCTGTGGCCGGGACAGCTCGTGGACGTGACTCTGGAGCTGCCGGCGGCGGTGCCGCAACTCGTCATCCCTGCGTCCGCTGTCAGCGAGAACGCGCAGGGCAGTTATGTGTTCGTGATCAAGCAGGATGCGCTGGCCGAGCAGCGTCCCGTCAAGGTATTGCGCACGACCGATGATCTTGCAGTCGTCAGCGGCGTGCAGGCCGGCGAGCGCGTCGTCACCGACGGCCAGTCGCGATTGAAGCCGAACGCCCGCGTGAATGTGTTGCCTGCCAAGGCTCCCGCATGAACCTGTCGGAGCTCTTCATCCGCCGCCCGGTGGCGACGGCCCTGCTGACGCTCGGTACGGCCTTCTTCGGTGCGCTGGCGTATTTCAGCCTGCCGGTCTCGGATCTGCCCGCGGTCGATTTCCCCACCATCCAGGTCAGCGCGGCCTTGCCGGGCGCCAGTCCGCAAACCATGGCGAGCGCGGTGGCGACGCCGCTGGAAAAGCAGTTTTCGACCATCGCTTCGCTGGATTCCATGTCCTCGGTCAGCGGCGAGGGCAGCACCCAGATAACGATGCAGTTCACGCTCGATCGCAATATCGATGCCGCCGCTCAGGACGTGCAGTCGGCGATCGCGGCGGCCGCGCGCCGGCTGCCGCCCGACATGCCGACGCCGCCGTCCCTGCGCAAGGTGAATCCCGCCGATTCCTCGGTGCTGATGCTGTCGCTGAGCTCGTCCACTCTGTCGATGCCGGATGTCGACAACTACGCCGAGAACCTGCTGTCGCAACGCATTGCGACGTTGCCCGGGGTCGCGCAGGTGCAGATCTTCGGGCCGCAGAAATACGCGGTGCGGGTGCAGCTCGATCCGGACCAGCTGGCCGCCCGCGGCCTGGGGGTGGACGAGGTCAGCCAGGCGATCCAGTCGGGCAATGTGAACCTGCCGACCGGCACGCTGAACGGCGAGCAGCGGGCCTACACGGTCGAAGCCAGCGGGCAATTGCAGAACGCCGCGGCGTACCGGGCGTTGACGGTCGCTTATCGCAATGGCGCACCGGTGCACCTGGGCGAACTAGGCAGCGTCATCGACTCGGTGGAGAACAACAAGACGGCCGCATGGATCGGCAAGGACCTGACACGCGGCATCGTGCTGGCGATCCAGCGGCAGCCGGGAGCGAACACCGTCAAGGTGGTGGACTCGATCAAGCAGATGCTGCCGGTGCTGCGCGCGCAGCTGCCCGCCGGCATGACGCTGCAGGTGGTCTACGATCGTTCGCAGACGATTCGTTCCTCGGTCAACGACGTGAAGTTCACGCTGCTGCTGTCGTTGTCGCTGGTGGTGCTGGTGATCTTCCTGTTCCTGCGCAGCGCGCGGGCCGCGATCGTTCCAGCGGTGGCCATTCCGCTGTCGTTCGCCGGCACGTTTTCCGTGATGTATCTGCTGGGCTTCAGCATCGACAACCTGTCACTGATGGCGCTGACCCTGTCGGTGGGCTTCGTGGTCGACGACGCCATCGTGATGCTGGAGAACATCTCGCGACACCGCGAAGCGGGCATGCCGGTGCTGCAAGCGGCGCTCGAAGGCTCGCGCGAGATCGGCTTCACCATCGTTTCCATGACGCTCTCGCTGGCGGCCGTGTTCATCCCGGTGCTGTTCATGGGCGGCATCGTCGGCCGCCTGTTCCACGAGTTCGCCATCACCATCGTGGCGGCGATCCTGGTTTCCGGGGTGGTGTCGCTGGTGCTGACGCCGGTGCTCAGCAGCCAGCTGCTGCGCTCGCACGCGGCGGAGCCGGCTCGCCCGGCGGGCTTCTACGAGAAAGCGGCGGCAGGTTACGGGCGTTCGCTGCACTGGGTGGTCGCGCATCGCAGCCTGACGCTGGTGACGTTCGTGGCCAGCGTATTGCTGACCGGACTGCTGTACGTGCTGGTGCCCAAGGGCTTCATCTCCAACGACGATACCGGAATGCTGATGGGCACCACGGAAGCGCGGCCCGACATTTCCTTCGAGGCGATGTCGGCGAAGCAGCAGCAGGCGCTGCGCATCGTCGCCGACAATCCTTACGTGCAGACGGTGATCGGCATCGCCGGCGCCGGCGGACCGAACGCCGCCGCCAATTCCGGCCGGCTCATGATTCCCCTGAAGCCGCAGGACGAGCGGCCGCTGGCGCAGCGAGTGCTGGAAAGCCTGCGCCCGCGCCTCGGCGAGGTGCCCGGTCTCAACATCTTCATCCAGAATCAGCCGGCGCTGCGCATCGGCGGGCGTGTCAGCAAGAGCGAGTATCAGTACTCGCTGCTGGATGCCGACATCGACGGGCTGCTCGAATGGGCGCCCAAGCTGCTGGCACGCCTGCAGGATTCCACCGTGCTGCAGGACGTCAGCAGCGATCTGACGCTCAACAATCCGAAGGTGCGGGTGCAGATCGATCGGGAACGCGCCTCCGCGCTCGGCGTCACCGCCGATCAGGTCGAGCAGGCGCTGTTCACCGCGTACGGGGCGCGGCAGGTTTCGACCATCTTCGCGCCCACCGACCAGTATGCCGTCGTCATGGAGCTGCAGCCGCAGTTCCAGTCCGATCCAGGCGCGCTCGAGCGCTTGTATATCCGCAGCAGCGGCGGTGCGCTGGTGCCGCTGCGGTCGGTGGCCAGGCTGGAAAGCGTCGTCGGACCCTTGACGATCTCGCATGCCGGACAGCTGCCGTCGGCGACGCTGTCGTTCAATCTCCGGCCGGGCAAATCGTTGAGCGACGCGGTCGCGGAGGTCGAACGCGCCAAGCAGGAGCTGCACGCGCCCGATACGCTGCTCGGCAGATTCGAAGGCACGGCGCAGGCATTCCAGGCCTCGCTGGGCGGCATGGGCCTGTTGCTGCTGCTGGCGGTGGTGACGATCTACCTGGTGCTCGGCGTTCTATATGAGAGCGCCACGCACCCGCTGACGATTCTGTCCGGTCTGCCCAGCGCTGGCTTGGGCGCGCTGTTGACCTTGTTGCTGTTTCGCATGGAGCTGGATCTCTACGCGTTCCTCGGTCTGATCCTGCTGGTCGGCGTGGTCAAGAAGAACGCGATCATGATGATCGACTTTGCGCTGGAAGCGCAGCGCAGTCAGCAGCTCGATCCGCGCAGCGCCATCCTGCAGGCCTGCGTGTTCCGCTTCCGGCCGATCATGATGACTTCCTGCGCGGCGTTGTTCGGCACGTTGCCGATTGCGCTGGGCTGGGGTGCGGGTGGCGCGTCGCGTCAATCACTCGGCATGGCAGTGGTCGGCGGGCTGCTGGTCTCGCAGCTGTTGACGCTGTACATCACGCCGGTGATCTATCTGACGCTGGAAGGTTGGATGCAGCGCTGGCGCGAATTCCGTCTGCGCCGTGGCAGCCGCCAGGTCGATCCCGTCGCGCAGCTGGCCGATCACCCCTGAGGGGTTGCCCGGAGTCCTGGGTGTTTTCCCGGGGCCCGCGCATGCCCGGCCGTTTGATCGGAGTTATCGGGATTCTTCTTCATGCCCGCGCCGGCATGCTC
>JBDHQY010000178.1:0-5816 GCA_039807315.1 Steroidobacter sp.
GTGCGGCCGCAGCCCGGGCAGGCCACCACCATGGGCATGAAGGAGCGCCGCCCCATGGTCTGCAGGATCTCCTGCGCCACGATCACTTCCTGGGTGCGGTCGCCGTTGGGCTCGGGCGTGAGCGAGACGCGGATGGTGTCGCCGATGCCTTCCTGCAGCAGCACGCTCATGCCTGCGGTGGAGGCGACGATGCCTTTGGAGCCCATGCCGGCTTCGGTCAGCCCCAGGTGCAGCGCATAGTCGCAGCGTGCCGCCAGGTTGCGATACACCGCGATCAGATCCTGCACGCCGCTGACCTTGCAGGAGATCACTATCCGGTCCTGCGGCAGGCCGAGCTCGCTGGCGCGTCGGGCCGATTCGAGCGCCGACACGACCAGTGCTTCGCGCGTGACATCCCGGGCGTCCTGCGGCTGCGCCAGCTTCGAGTTCTCGTCCATCAGGCGCGTCAGCAGCTCCTGATCGAGGCTGCCCCAGTTCACGCCGATGCGCACCGGCTTGGCGTTGGCGCAGGCGACCTCGATCATTTCGGCGAACTGCGGATCGCGCTTGCTGCCGCGCCCGACGTTGCCGGGATTGATGCGGTACTTGGCCAGCGCCGCGGCGCAGGCCGGGTGCGCCTTGAGCAGCTTGTGGCCGTTGAAATGGAAGTCGCCGACGATGGGTACGGTGATGCCGGCCTGCGCCAGGCGGTCGCGGACGTGCGGAACCGCAGCGGCGGCTTCATCGGTGTTGACGGTGACACGCACCAGCTCCGAGCCGGCGCGGGCCAGGGCCTTGATCTGCTGTGTGGTCGATTCGATGTCGGCGGTGTCCGTGTTGGTCATGGACTGCACCACGATGGGGGCAGTCCCGCCCACCGTGACGGAGCCGATACGAACGGGAATGGAGCGGCGGCGCTGGAGCATGGGGTCTTGCGGCAAGTGGGTCTGCGACAGAGGGCGCATTGTAGCCCTTGGCCGGCAATTCCAGTGACGCGGTGATCGCGTCTGCCGCCGCTCCTGCAGTAGTGCCGGCGCGAAGAAAATTCACGCGCCGCCAACAGGCTTCGGCTACCATACCGCCACCTATCGCAAGGCGCGGCCGGAGAGTGCGAGGTCGGGACGGATCGTCCCCGAGTCCTTGCCGCCGAAGGCGCAACCGCCCGGAAACGCTCAGGCAAATGAACGGCGCGCCGCGCGATGACTGCTGGTCATCGCTCGAAGGGCTCTGGAGAGTAGTCGTGGCACCGGCGCAAGCCGCTGCCGCGCTCACCGAAGGGGAGAGGCATCGCGTCGCTCGTTCGAGCCGCGCATTCCACGATGCCGGATCTCTCAGGTCGCAAGGACAGAGGGGCGCCGGAACGCTTGGCTGGCAAGCGCTCCGACGCTTCGATGACTGTGCGTACCTCTCGCGAACCGGAGCAGTCGATGGGCCTCAAGACGCCTCTTTACCAACCGCCCGTCGCCGCCGGCGCACGCATGGTCGATTTCGGCGGCTGGGACATGCCGGTCAACTACGGTTCGCAGATCGAGGAGCACCATGCGGTGCGTCGCGATGCGGGCATGTTCGACGTCTCGCACATGCTGAGCGCGGATGTCACCGGCGCCCGCGCCTGGGACTGTCTGCGCCATCTGCTCGCCAACGACGTTGCCCGGCTCAAGGAGCCGGGCAAGGCGCTGTACAGCTGCATGCTCAACGAGCACGGCGGCGTGATCGACGATCTCATCGTCTATTTCGTCAACGACGACTGGTTCCGCGTGGTGGTGAATGCCGGTACGCGAGACAAGGACATCGCCTGGCTGAAGAGTCATGCCGGCGCGTTCGGCGTCGACATCAAGCCGCGCACCGATCTGGCAATGATCGCCGTGCAGGGTCCGAATGCACGTGCCAAGGCGGCGGCGCTGATCGGTGAGTACGCCACGGCCGCGTTGGCGCTCAAGCCATTCTCGGGCCGCGAACTCGGCCCGTATTTCATTGCACGCACCGGTTACACCGGCGAGGACGGCTGGGAAATCATGCTGCCGGCCGGCGCGGCCGCGAAATTCTGGGGCGATCTGCAGGCGGCCGGCGTTGCCCAATGTGGTCTTGGCGCGCGCGACACGCTGCGACTCGAAGCCGGCATGAATCTCTACGGCAACGACATGGACGAAAACGTCTCGCCGCTGGAGTCGGGCCTGACCTGGACCGTCGCTTTCGACCCTGCCGAGCGCGACTTCATCGGCCGCGCCGCGCTCGAAGCGCTGCGCAAGAACGGCGTCCCGCGCAAGCTGGTCGGGCTGATCCTGGAGGATCGCGGCGTGCTGCGTGGTCATCAGAAAGTCATCGTGCCCGGCGTCGGCGAAGGCGAGCTCACCAGCGGCACGTTCTCGCCGACGCTGCAGCGCTCCATCGGATTGGCACGGGTTCCGGCCGCCACCGGCGAGCAGGTCCAGGTCGATATCCGCGGCAAGCTGCTGGCCGCCCGCATAGTGAAGTATCCGTTCGTCCGCAACGGCAAGGCGCTGCTCTGATAGCGCCGCTGCCGCAGCCACCTCGATTCACAGCCTCAACACAGGTATCCGTCATGTCTTCCATCCCGAGCGATCTCAAATACCTCGATTCGCATGAGTGGGTCCGTCTGGAAAGCGACGGTACGGTCACGATCGGCATTTCCGATCACGCCCAGGGCGCGCTCGGCGACCTGGTGTTCGTCGAAGTGCCGGAAGTCGGCAAGGCCCTGGCCAAGGGCGGGGCGGCCGCCGTGGTGGAATCGGTGAAGGCAGCCTCGGACGTGTACAGCCCGGTTTCGGGCGAGGTCGTCGCCGCCAACGAAGCGCTCGCTGCTTCGCCGGAGCTGGTCAACCAGGATCCGTACGGTGCCGGCTGGCTGTTCAAGCTGCGGCCGAGCGACACCGGCGAGCTGGCGCAGCTGCTGGATGCCCCGGCTTACGAGAAAGTCGTCGCAGCGGCGCATTGAGCGGCCGGCACGCCAGCTGCACGTCGCTGCTGTGCCGGCGGGGGCCCATTCGACTGATTCGGATGGATTCCCGCCGGCGCGGAAATGACATTACGAGCCTTTCTTCGCGGTAGTCACCCACATCAATCCCCATGCCGTTCATTCCCCATACCGAAACCGACGTCGCGGAAATGCTGGCCGTCATCGGCGCGCCGGGCATCGAGGCGCTGTTCGACGAAATCCCGGCGCAGCTGCGCATCCAGTCGCTCGCGCGGATTCCCGAGGCGCTGACCGAGATGGAGATCGCACGACTGATGCAGGAGCGTGCGCAGCGTGACGGTCGGCCGCTTAACTTCATCGGTGCCGGCGCTTATGAGCACCACATCCCGGCAGCCGTCTGGGCGATCGTGACGCGCGGTGAGTTTTACAGCGCCTATACGCCGTACCAGGCCGAAGCGAGCCAGGGCACGCTGCAGCTGCTCTACGAGTATCAGACCATGATGGCCAGCCTGACGGGGATGCAGGTGTCGAACGCCTCCTTGTACGACGGCGCGTCCGCGCTGGCCGAGGCCTGCCTGATGGCGGTACGTGCGCATCGCAGATCCAAGTCGGCGCGCATCCTGGTGCCGGCGACGGTGAATCCGACTTATCTCCAGGTCGCACGCGCCATCACCGAAGGCCAGAAGCTCAGCTTCGATGTGCTGCCGTACCAGTCGGGAGTCGGTACTACGCCGGCGAGCTCGCTGGACAGCTACCGCGGACAGGACATCACGGCGGTGGTGATCCAGCAGCCGAACTTCTTCGGCCTGCTCGAAGATGTCGATGCGCTCACCGATTGGGCACATGCCAACGGCGCGCTGGTCATCGCAGTGGTCAATCCGCTGTCGCTGGCGATCCTCAAGCCGCCGGGCGAGTGGGGCGCGAAAGGTGTCGACATCGTGGTCGGTGAAGGCCAGCCGCTGGGAGTGCCGCTGGCCTCCGGTGGCCCGTATTTCGGTTTCATGACCACGCGCATGGAACACGTGCGCCAGATGCCGGGCCGCATCATCGGTCGTACCGTCGACCTGGACGGCAAACCCGGCTTCACGCTGACCTTGCAGGCGCGCGAGCAGCACATTCGCCGCAGCAAGGCGACGTCCAACATCTGCACCAACCAGGGGCTGCTGGTGACGGCTGCGACCATTCACATGTCGCTGCTCGGCGCGACCGGGCTGGAACGCGTCGCCGCCACCTGTCAGCAACGGACGCGCGAGCTGATCGACGCATTGACCCGGATCAAGGGAGTGAAGCTGGCCTTCGACGGGCCGCGTTTCCATGAGGCGGTGCTGCGGCTGGATCGCAATGTCGGCGAAGTCCTCGCGGCGCTGGCCCGGCGCGGCATCATCGGCGGCTACGACCTGTCACGGCAGTATCCCGAGCTTGGCAACGCGCTGCTGGTCTGCGCCACGGAAACACGCACCGGCGAAGACATTGCGGCTTACGCCAAAGCCCTGCACGAAGTGGTGTGATCATGCGCGAACCCCTGATTTTCGAGCATTCCCGGCCCGGTCGCAGCGCCACCAGCCAGTATCCGCACGCGGCGACGCCGGACGTGCCGGCGGCGCTGCGCCGCAAGCAGCCGGCCGCGCTACCGGAAGTTTCCGAGCTGCAGGCCGTGCGTCATTTCACGCGCCTGTCGCAGCTCAACTTCTCCATCGACACGCATTTCTACCCGCTGGGCTCGTGCACGATGAAGTACAACCCGCGCGCCTGTAACGAATTGGCGATGTTGCCGGAGTTCCTGTCGCGTCATCCGCTCGGCCCGCCGGCGGCCGGGCAAGGCTTCCTGGCATGCATGTACGAGCTGCAGGAGATGCTCAAGGAGGTGACGGGCATGCAGGGCGTGTCGCTCACGCCGATGGCCGGTGCGCAGGGGGAGTTCGCCGGTGTGGCGATGATCCGCGCCTATCACAAGGCGCGCGGCGACCTGGAGCGTACCGAGATCATCGTGCCCGATGCGGCCCACGGCACCAATCCGGCGACCGCGACCATGTGCGGCTGCACCGTGATCGAAGTGCCGTCGCTGCCGAACGGCGACATCGATCTGCAGGCGCTCGAGCAGGTGCTGGGCCCGAGGACTGCCGGCATCATGCTGACCAATCCGTCCACGCTCGGTGTATTCGAGCGGCGCATCGGGGAAGTGGCGCGCGCAGTGCACGAGGCCGGTGGCCTGCTGTATTACGACGGCGCCAATCTCAACGCGATCCTGGGCAAGGTGCGCCCCGGCGACATGGGCTTCGACGTCATCCACATGAACCTGCACAAGACGTTCTCGACGCCGCATGGCGGTGGCGGCCCGGGTTCGGGCGCAGTGGGCGTCGGCCAGCGGTTGCTGCCGTTCATGCCGGTTCCGCTGGTCGGCAAGGACGGCGACGAATATCGCTGGCTGGACGAGCGCGATCTGCCGCAGAGCATCGGCCGGCTGTCGGCGTTCATGGGCAATGCCGGTGTGCTGCTGCGCGCGTACGTCTACATGCGGATGCTGGGTCGCGACGGCATGCGGCGCGTCGCCGAATATTCGGCTCTCAACGCCAACTATCTGCTGGCGCGCCTGCGCCAGGCGGGGTTCGAGCCGGCGTATCCGCAGCGCCGCGCCAGCCACGAATTCATCGTCACTCTGAAGCGCCAGGCGCGCGAACTGGGCGTGAACGCGATGGACTTCGCCAAGCGGCTGCTCGACTACGGCTTTCACGCGCCGACCACCTACTTCCCGCTGCTGGTGCCGGAGTGCCTGCTGATCGAGCCCACCGAGACCGAGACGCGCGAGGAGATCGACGCCTTCGTCGAGGCCATGCTGAGTATCCAGCAGGAAGCCGAACAGGAGCCGACAAAGGTCAAAGGCGCCCCGTATACTCTGCCGGTA
>JBDHQY010000179.1:0-5781 GCA_039807315.1 Steroidobacter sp.
TGCATCCAGCCTTGCGCACGGAGCCGTTCGTGTACATGCTGCCCGACGCCATGGTGCCGCGATGAGAGTGCCCGTGACTTCGCGCCTGGCGCTCGGCTCGGTGCTGCTGGTGGCGGGGCTGCTGGCTGTCGCCGTGGCGGCGCTGGGCATTGGCCAGGTACGCCTATCGTTTGCGCAGACTTTCGCGGCGCTGTTTTCGGACACCGCCGATGCAGTGCAGGCGCAGATCGTCAATCAGATCCGCATGCCGCGCGTGCTCACCGCCGTGTTCGCTGGTGCCGCGCTGGGCATCGCCGGTGTGCTGATGCAGGCGCTGTTCCGCAATCCGGTCGCCGATGCCTGGTCGCTGGGTCTGACGGCCGGTGGTCAGCTCGGTGTCGCGCTGACGGTGGCCGGCGCCGCGTTCGTGGGACCCGCAGCGTTGGGATTCCTGGAATCGTTCCAAGGGATCAGCCTCACGATGGGCGCCGCCGTTGGCGTGGCCGGCGCCGCGACGGCAATGCTGGTGCTGGGTCGTCGGCTCGGCTCGGTCACGCTGCTGGTCGTGGGTCTGATGATCTGGTTCACCACGCAGGGCCTGGTGAGCGTGATCATGCACTTTGCCAGTCGTGCAGGCGGGCGAGTGTTTTCGGGGTGGAATGACGGCAACTTCGCCGGCGTCACGTCCGCGAATCTGTCCCTGATGGTTGTACCCATCCTGCTGGGTGCGGTCGTTGCATTCGTCACGGCGAAGCCACTGACCTCGCTGCTGCTGGGCGATGCCTACGCGAAAAGTCTGGGGACCGATGTCCCGCGCCTGCGATTCCAGACGCTGGCTGCCACGGTGCTGCTGGTGGCTCCCGTCACGGCATTCTGCGGGCCGGTGACTTTCATCGGCCTGATCGTCCCGCATGTCGCGCGGGGTATCGCAGGATCCGCGCGCATCGCGCCGCTCATTCCGCTCGCAGCGCTCGCCGGGGCGTTGCTTGCCGTGGCGGCGGATTTCGTGGTGCACCTGCCTTGGGAGCAGCACTTCCTGCACCTCAACGCGGTACTGGCACTGGTGGGCGCTCCTGTCGTGATCCTGTTACTGATTTTCTCGCCGACGATGCGGGGGTACCGTTGATGCTGCAGCTTGCCTCGTTGAGCGTGGGGTATACGGGCCGTCGTGGCGCAGTGCTCAGCGGTGTGGATCTCGTCGCCGAGCCGGGGTCGTTCGTATGCGTGCTCGGTCGCAATGGGGCGGGCAAGTCCACGCTGATGCGCACCATCGCCGGCCTGCAGCCGCCGCTTGGCGGCACCGTTCATCTGGACGGTGAAGACGTTCACCGCCTGGCGGGACAGGAGCGGGCGCGTCGCATTGCAGTGGTGCTGACCGAGCGCCAGAACAGTCCGGGGCTCACCGTTGACGACGTGGTGGGGATGGGGCGCCAGCCCTTTACCGGATGGCGCGGCAATCTGACGGCCGAGGACCGGAACATCGCCCGCCAGTCGCTGGGCACGGTGGGCGCTGCCAGGTTCGAAGGCCGGTTGTTCGATGATCTGAGCGATGGTGAACGCCAGCGCGTGATGATCGCCCGCGCGCTCGCCCAGGGGCCCTCGCTGATGGTGCTGGATGAGATCACCGCGTTCCTGGATCTCATGGGCCGCGTCGAGATCATGTCTTTCCTGCGTCAGCGCGCCAGGCGCAGCGGAGCCATCGTGATTCTTTCCAGTCATGACCTGGAGCTGAGCCTGCAATTCGCCGACGTGGTCTGGCTGCTGGGCGGAGATACGTCGTTGGATGTGGGCGCGCCGGACGCGCTCATGGCAAGCGGTGCGGTCGGGCGGGCCTTCGATACCGCGGCGGTGAGGTTCTCGCCCGTGCATCGCCGCTTCGAATTATCCGAATTTCCCAAGAGTGATTCGCCTGTGTAGGGACGGGTTGCCGTGCTTGATCTTCCGGAGGTTTGATGGACTACGACGCAATCGTTGTGGGAGGCAGTTACGCGGGGCTGGCGGCAGCCACCCAGCTGGCGCGGGCACGACGCAGCGTGCTGGTGGTGGATGGCGGGAAGCGCCGCAATCGGTTCGCCGAGTATTCGCATGGGTTTCTGACGCAGGATGGCGTCGCGGCCGGCGCCATCGTGGAGACAGGCAAGCGCCAGTTGCTGGCTTACCCGACGGTACGGTGGCTCGATGGTCAGGTGGCCACGGCCGAGCAGTCGGGCGGGATGTTCCGGCTGCTGGTGAACGGTGCGATTTCGATCCAGGCCAGGCGCGTGGTGCTGGCAACCGGCGTGGTGGACTTGCTGCCGGACCTTGCGGGTTTGGCCGAGCGCTGGGGCCGGCGCGTATTTCACTGCCCGTACTGTCACGGCTATGAGCTGAATCAAGGGCGGATCGGCGTGCTGGGAGTATCCGCGTTGTCTCTTCACCATGCTCTGATGTTGCCGGATTGGGGTGCCACCACGCTCTTTCTCAATGATGCGTTCGAACCGGACGCGGAGCAGCGGGCGCAGCTCGAGGCTCGCGGAGTGAAGGTCGAGCGCACGCCGGTTCGTCGTATCGATGGCGATCTGCAGCTGCACCTGGCGGATGGTCGCATTGCGCGGCTGGACGGCTTGTTCGTCGCTACCAGGATCGAACCGGCCAGTCCGCTCGCCGAGCAGCTGGGCTGCGAAGTGGATGAATCGGCATTCGGCCGGACGATCAAGACCGATGCGATGCAGGCGACGACGGTCCCCGGTGTGTATGCCTGTGGGGATCTGGCCCGACCTGGCGGCTCGGTGGCTGCGGCGGTCGGCGACGGAACGCTCGCCGGCGCCGCGACTCACCGGTCGCTGATTTTCTCCCAGCATTGAATCGCAGGTCGCGGGCTCTGCCATGCCCGGTCGGATCAAAGGCTTCATGTAGAGAAATCGGGAGAGGCGATGCTTTCGTGGTCGGAAACGGCAGGCGCGACCGGCGAACATGCCCCGGTGGAGTCCATCGCGATTCGCGACGGAATGGTGCTGCTGCTGAGCCGTTTCGAGCCAGGTGCCGGGCGCACGTTCCGGCATGTCGAAACCCAGGATGTATTCGGCATCGGCTTTCACCTGCGTGGCGGTGCGCGTTTCGACATGGACGCGATGGGGTTCTCGACGCGTCCCTTCGATGTGTGGGCTGGAACGGGGCCGCGATGTTCCATGTCCCGCTTCACGTTTCCGGAACAGGGGTTTCGCACCCTGTCGCTGAGGTTCACGCCGGAAGCGGCCTGCGCTCTCTTGCAGGCGCAAGGCGCCTCGGACAGCGTGTTGATGGAGGTGGCGCGGGCTGCTTCGGAGCAGGTCGTTGCCAGGCGTCTGGCGCCACTCGATCCGGTTGCGGCACAACTGGCCGAGGCCATGTTTGCGGCGCCCCTGGCAGGATCGGCCCGCCGCTTGTTTCTCGAGTCCTGCGCATATGCCTTGCTCGCGACGCAGCTCGATGCCGTCCGCGATGATGCCGACGGTCTTGCGACACGGCGCCATGCCGATGTTCGCCGTGGGCTGTGGCGGGCCAGGAGTCTGCTGGAGCAGGGCCTGGATGATCCGCCGTCCATTGCCGAACTGGCGCGGCGGGTGGGCGTCAACGAATTCACTCTGAAACGCGACTTTAAGAGGCTGTTCGGCACAACGATCTTCGGCTATGTGCGTCAGCGCCGGATGGAACGGGCGGCGGTCGATTTGCGTGCCGGCATGTCTGTAGCTCAGGTGGCCGCGGCCGTGGGCTACGAATGTCCGCGTTGTTTCGCCGATGCCTTCCGCCGCCATCACGGCATCCTGCCAAGCGCGATGACGCGCCGCTCCCTGTAGAGATTCCCGCGAGCTGCAGGTTGGCTCCCGCTTGCCCCGGACGGGAGCAGGGAGCCTTCGCATACATTGGTGTGCCCGAAGCGCGAGGACTGTATGCGAACCCTGATGGTTGTTGGAACCGCTCTTGCGGTTGGTGTGGCCGGCAGAGTCGCAGCTGATGCGGCCGCGCTGGATGAGGTCATCGTGACCGCGCGGTTGCATGAGGAGTCCGCGCGGGACGTACCGTTCGCGCTGACGGTGCTCGACGCCGAGGCGCTCGAATCGCGCCGCATCGACGATACACACAGCCTGTTCCGCCAGGTGCCGGGACTGTCTCTGACCAGCTTCGACGATGGCCGCTTTGCCTATTTCCAGTTGCGCGGCATCGGGCCGCTGACCCAGGCCATCAGTCCTGACGATGGCTCGGTGGTGACCTACGTCGATGGCGTGCCACAGCCTGTCTACGCCTCGGAGTTCGCCTATCTGGACTTGGCACGGATCGAAGTGCTGCGCGGTCCGCAGGGCACGCTCTTCGGTCGCAACAGCCAGGCCGGGGCGCTCAATATCACGACGCGGCGACCTTCGGATCAACTCGAAGGGGAGGTACGCATCGAGGCGGGACAGGATGAATACCTGCTTGCCCAGGGATCGGTCTCCGGGGGGCTGGTCCCTGGGCGAGTGACGGGGCGGCTGTCGGCTCGCGTTTCGACGGTGGATGGATTCATTCGCAACATCGCGCCAGATGGCGGCCGCTTGGGGGATCGCGACAGCTACGCGGTGCGCGGCACACTGCATCTGACGCCCCCCGGCGAGACGGGCGCACGCTTCGTGCTGACGGCCAATGCCGATCGGCAGCAGAGCGATCCCTTCTACTATGTGCTGCGCGGCCAGCCCGAGCCCGTGGTGGAAGTGGTGCCGGAGAATCGTGTCGAGCGCACCACCGCTGGCGTGAGCCTCAAGAGCGATGTGCCGCTGTCCTTCGCCGACTTCACCAGCATCACGGCATTCAATGGTTTCGACAACCGGCAGGTGACCGACGATACCGATGGTCTGATCTACGGTCCGCTGTTCGGGCAGGAGCCGGGCGATTTTCTTGCGCCGCTCAGCCTCTCCGACTGGCGCGAACAGGAGCGGCGCTTCTACCAGGAACTGCGGCTGTCCAGCCGGGCCGGGTCCGGCGCGATGTGGACGGTGGGCGCCACCTACTTCGATTCGGATTTCGACGTGCAGCTCGACAATCGCTCGACCTTCTCGCCCTACCTGAATGGTGACCGGACGGCCACGCAGAAGATCGATTCCTACGCGGCATTCGGCGAGATCAGCGCGCTGCTGGGTCATCCTCGCCTGACCGGAACGCTGGGTCTGCGCTACAGCCGCGATGAGAAAACCCTGACTGCACAATATCAGGGAGTAGGGTTTCCAGGCACCGTGGATCGATTCGCCGAGCGTTCCACCGCCGACTTCGGCCTGTGGACCGGCCGTGCGGCACTGCTCTGGAATGCAACCGATGACGTGAACCTCTATGCCAGCGTCGGACGCGGGGCCAAGAGCGGAGGATTTCCGCGCTTCACGCTGAGCGCCGCCATCGGAGCAGCCAGCCAACCCTATGCCGCTTCCACTTCATGGACCTACGAGACCGGCGTGAAAGCCCAGGTGCTCGGTGGGCGAGGGCATGTAGACGTGTCCACGTTCTACAACGACGTGAGCGACGAACAGCTGTTCGTGCTGGACTTCGTCACGTTCCAGTTCCAGCCGGTGAACTTGGATACCCGTAGCTATGGGGTCGAGGCGCAGGGCGACCTTGATCTCGGGGGCGGGTGGAGCCTCGCCGCGGGGCTGGCCTGGACCGATGCCGAGATCCGCGAAGCGAGCCTGGCCTCGGGAGCGCAGCCCGGCAACCGTGTGCCGAACGTGGCTCGATTCAGCAGCGCGGCGACGCTGGGATTCGAGGGACGGGAACGGCGGGCCGGGGCACGTGCCTTCACGCCGAGCTTCTCGCTGTCCCATC
>JBDHQY010000180.1:0-5758 GCA_039807315.1 Steroidobacter sp.
ACAGGCCGCCGTTCTTCACGAAGGGCATATAGGCGAGATACAAGGCGCTCTTGTCCTTGATCGTTAGGGTCAGCAATCCCGGCTTGCTGCTTGGCTGACGCATCACCATCTCGAGTCCTTAATTCCCTGCAAACACCCTTGCGGGCCGTTAGCGATTGGCTGCCGACGCCGGCCCCAGGGTCTGCAGCAAGGCGATGAGCCAGGATTCGATCGCCAGCTCGCGCTGGAGCGCCGTGCGGGCCAGCTGCGCCTTGAGCGTGCGCAGGCGATCCACCATGGCGTAAAGCGCGTTTATGTTCAACGTCTGCGACAGGCTTGGCAAGTGCGCAGATCTCGCCGGGAACGTGAACAGCTCGGCACTTCCGCCAAGTGTCGAACGCGCCGCCGACATCAGCCACAGGTCCAGCCAGGTCAGCCGTTCCGGCAAGGCGTTCTTGGACCATTCGCCGGCGACCTGGGTCACATCGCTCTGGCCGGTCAGCAGCTGACCCAGCGAGCGCTGCATGCTGTCGTTGAGCTCGTCGAAGCCGCCGCGGGCGAGCTGCAGCGCGCGCAACGGCGCATCGCCGGTGAATTCCAGCAATTGCGGCTCGACTGCCGTGGCGGTTTCGGCCTGTAGCCAGTGCCGAGCCTCTTGGCGGGACGGACGCCTGACGGCGATCTTCAGGCAGCGGCTGCGCACGGTCGGCAGCAGCGACGAGGGCCGGGAGGTGAGCAGGACCAGCAGGCTCTGCGGCGTGGGCTCCTCCAGCGTCTTGAGCAGGCCGTTGGCGGCGCTGCCGGTCATCTGATGGGCGGGCTCGACGATGGCGATCTTGTAGCCCTGCCGATAGCTGGTCTTGGTCAGGCGCTCGGTCGCGGCCCGGATCTGGTCCACGGAAATCTGCTGCTTGTCCTCTTCAGGAGCGACCCAGATCAGGTCCGGGTGCGAGCCTGCCGCGATCAGGGTGCAGCTGGCGCACTGGCCGCAGCGTTCCAGCGTGGTTGCAGATTTTTCGCACAGGACGGCGGCGGCCAGCCATGCGGCCAGCTCGCGTTTGCCCAGTCCGTCCTGGCCCTGCAGCAGCAACGCATGTGACAGGCGCTGCGAGCTCCAGGCGGACTGCAGCTGGGTCACGGCAGAATCGTGCCAAGGCAGCAGCCGCGGCGCGGGAAGGGAATGGGTCGATTCTTCAGCCATCAGGGTTTCATCGCAGGCGTGTTTCTATTGCAGCACGGATCGCCGCGGCCACGGTATCCCGGTCGCCAGCAGCATCGATGACCGCGAAGCGATGCGACTCATCTCGGGCACGCGCCAGGTACACATTGCGTACACGCTCGAAGAAATCACGCTGCTCGCGCTCGAAACGGTCGGTCGAGCCGGTGGCGTGGTTGCGTCCTCGCGCTCTAGCCGAGGACAGCTCGAGCGGCGCGTCGAGCAGCAGCGTCAGATCGGGCCGCAGCTCCTGCTGCACCAGCTGCTCCAGAACCGCGATCTGCCTCGTATCCATCCCGCGGCCGCCGCCCTGATACGCATAAGTGGCATCGGTAAAGCGGTCGCAGACGACCCAGGCGCCGCGCGCCAGGGCCGGCCGGATCACATTCTCGATATGGGTGGCGCGCGCAGCGAACATCAACAGCAGTTCGCACACCGCGGGCATCGGCTCCTCGCCAGGTTCCAACAGCAGCTCGCGGATACGTTCGGCCCGCGCGGTACCGCCCGGCTCGCGCGTGAAAATGACTTCACGGCCGGACTTGCTCAGCCATTCGCGCAGGATCGCGAGCTGAGTCGATTTGCCGACGCCCTCGCCGCCTTCGATGGTGATGAACTTGCCGTGCGCCATGTGAACGGTCATGACCCCGATTGTTGCCGCAGCCGCCGCAAGTATCGTTGCACAGCGGCCTCGTGCTCGGCGAGCGTGCTGGAGAAGTAGTGGCTGCCGTCGCCATTGCCGGTAGCGACGAAGAAAATCGCACCCGTCACCTTGGGCTGGGTAGCCGCGCGCAGCGATTCCAGGCCAGGCAGTGCAATCGGCGTCGGTGGTAAGCCGGAGCGCGTGTAAGTGTTGTAAGGCGTATCGCGGCTCAGATCCGAGCGGCGGATGTTGCCGTCGTAGGCGCTGCCGATGCCGTAGATGACGGTGGGATCGGTCTGCAGCCGCATGCCTCGGCGCAGCCGCTCGATGAATACGCCCGCGATGATCGGCCGCTCGCTTGCCAGTGCCGTTTCCTTCTCGATGATGGATGCGAGGATCAGGGCCTCGTACTGCGTGGCGAGCGGCAAGTCGGGCGCGCGCGCGATCCAGCTCGCTTCCAGCTCCGCTTTCATGCGCCGATGCGCCATTGCCAGCACCTCGATGTCGGTGATGCCGCGCGGGAAGTGATAGGTGTCCGGAAAGAATTGTCCTTCAGCGTGCACGCCCGGCTCGCCCAGCTCGCGCATGATCGTGTCCGCATCCACTTCCGCGAATTTCGGCTGCACCGCTTCGTTGGTCTTCAGAACCTTGCGGATGTCGGCAAACGTGGAGCCTTCGATGAAAGTGATACTGTGCAGCAGCACCTGCCCGGTACTCAGCTGTTGCAGCAGTCCGCGGGGCGTCTGGCCGGGCATGAGTTCGTATTCGCCCGCCTTCAGCCCGGTGGTCTGACGGGTCAGACGCGCCCACACCGTCCAAACGAACGGCTCTTCCAGCAGCCCGCGCCGATTCAGGTCCGCGGCAACGGACCGCACTGACGCGCCACGCGGAACTTCGAAAACAAGGGGTTGCTGCAGCTGCACGATGGGTGTTCGCAGCCATACTTCCGCCCGCCAGACGCTGAAGACAGCGGCGGCGGCCGCGATCAGGACGAGAACCAGCAGGATGAGAAGCGGCCGGCGCATTACAGCCCCAGAGCCACGCTCAATTGCCGCGCGATCGGGCCGGCGGACCAGCGATGCTCGGCGAGCGCGATCACCGGACGAATGCCACGCACGGCATTGGTGACGAAAGCCTCGGAAGCAGCTTCGAGGTCGTGCGGCCACAGCGGCTCTTCGCTGCTTTGCAAGCCCAGCTTCGCGGCCGTCTTCAGTACTTGCTCGCGCATTACACCGCGTACGCCGCAGAACCTAAGATCGGGTGTCAACAACACGCCCTGTCGCACGATGAACAGGTTGCTGGCGGTGCCGCCCACCAGCTCGCCTTCGGTGTCGAGCAGCAATCCTTCGCCGATGCGCTCATCGGCCCATTCGCGCTGCGCCAGCACCTGTTCGAGGCGGTTGAGATGTTTCATTCCGGCCAGGGCCGGATTGCGACTCAAGCGCAGCTTGCACCATCGAGCCGTGACCGTTGTAGCCCCGGCGGGCACCGGATGCAGGGAAACGATGCGCGTGGGCGTTGCATCTGCAGGCGGTTTGTACCCTCTTCCGCCTGTCCCTCGCGTAAGAAGGATCTTCAGCACCCCCTCGCTTGCAGTCGCACTGATCTGCGCAATGTCTGCAGCCAATGCCGCTTCCGGACAGTCGATACCGAGACGATTGCATCCGAGCCGCAGTCGCGCCAGATGCGACGGCAGGAAGCGCACGCCGCCGCCGCGCAGCAGCATGGTCTCGAACAGGCCGTCGCCATAGCTCAGGCCGCGGTCGTTGACGGCGATCGCCTGCGCCGGATCGGCTGGGGCGATGCCATTCACGAGGGTCGTCAGCGATGCCATGCCTGCACCTCGTCGAGAGCATTCAATACGCCACGCGCCTTGGCGCGGGACTCTTCCAGCTCGCGTACCGGTATTGAATCGGCAACGATGCCGGCGCCGGTCCGCAGCGAGAGCGTATCGCCGCGGATCTCCAGCGAACGGATCAGAATGTTGAAATCCATGCTGCCATCGCGGTTCAGGTAACCCAGCGATCCAGTGTAGGCGCCTCGCGGCACGCGCTCGAGCTCGGCGATGATTTCCATGCAGCGCACCTTGGGGCAGCCGGTGATGGTGCCGCCAGGGAAAACCGCCGCCAGCGCCTGTCCGGGCGTCACATCGAGCCGCAGACGCCCCTGCACGTTGGACACGATGTGATGCACGTGCGCATACGATTCGATGGTCATGAATTCGTCGACCCGGACCGTGCCGGCCTCGCAGACCCGACCCAGATCGTTGCGTTCCAGATCGATCAGCATCACGTGCTCGGCGCGCTCCTTGGGATGGCCATGCAGTTCGCGCGCCAGGTCCTGGTCCGATATCGAATCCGCGCCGCGCGGCCGCGTACCGGCGATCGGTCGTGTCGCCGCCCAACGGTCTTTCACCGAGAGCAGCCGCTCCGGCGACGAGCTCACGATCGCCAGCCCCTGCAGAACCGCAAGCGCGCAGAACGGTCCGGGATTGGTTTGCCGCAGGCGCCGATACAGATGGAAGGGTTGAACCTCAGGATTCAAGCGGGCGCGCCAGCCGCGCGACAGATTCGCCTGATAGACATCACCGGCGGCGATGTATTCGAGGGCACGCTCCACCGCTTCCAGATAGTCCTGCGGCGGGTCTTCCTCGATACCCGCCTGCAGCAGGGTCGGCGGCGTCGGATTGGTTTCGTGGAGCTGTGCGAGATCGGCCTCGATCTGCGCGATGAGGGATTCCGCTCCAGGCTCGGCCACGATCCATCCCTGGCCGCTTGCCCGCTCGCGGATCAGCGCGGCCGGGATGCGCACGGCCTGGGCTACCGGCCCGGGTCCCTGCGGCAGTCGCAAACGCGGCTCGATCTGCTCGGCCAGTTCGTAGCCCAGATATACCAGCCAGCCGCCGCTGAACGGCAAAGCGGTCGGCTCGAGCGCAGAGCGTTCCTGCAGCCACCACTTGTCGAGTGCCTGCAGGAAGGAGCCGCGCTTGTCGATATCGGCATCGGTCGACAGTTTTCCGGCGCCGTCCAGAGTCAGGCGTGTGCCGGGGAATGCAAAGAGAATGTCGAAGCGGCCGATGGCCGCGGCCGTGGCGGCGCTTTCGAACAGGGCGGGATAACGCTCGGGAAGCCCGGCGTGCAGCGCCAACAGGTCCGACGGCGAGACAGTGACAGGCCGAACCGCCGGACCGGTCGTCATGGGCGGAAGCTCAATCGAGCTTGCGGAAGATCAGCGTGCCGTTGGTGCCGCCGAAGCCGAACGAGTTGGACAGCGCGACCTTGATCGGCATCTGGCGCGCGGTCTTCGGCACGTAGTCCAGATCGCAGCCCTCGCCCGGATTGTCCAGATTGATGGTCGGCGGTGCGACCTGATCGCGGATGGACAGCACCGAGAAGATCGCCTCGACCACGCCGGCGGCGCCGAGCAGATGGCCGGTCATGGACTTGGTCGAGCTGATGGCCAGCTTGGCCGCGTGGTCGCCGAAGCAGCGCTTCATCGCCAGCGTCTCGGCCAGATCGCCCAGCTCGGTGGACGTGGCGTGAGCGTTGACATACTGCACTTCGTCGGGGTTGAGCCTGGCATCGTTCAGCGCGTTCGCCATCGCAAGGCGCGCGCCCTCGCCGTTCTCCGACGGCGCGGTGATGTGATAGGCATCGCCGCTCATGCCGAAGCCGACCAGCTCCGCATAAATGCGCGCCCCGCGCGCCTTGGCGTGTTCGTACTCTTCCAACATCATGGCGCCGGCACCGTCCGACAGGACGAAGCCGTCGCGATCGCGATCCCAGGGGCGGCTGGCCGCCTGCGGATCGTCGTTACGGGTCGACAAGGCACGCGCCTGGCAGAAGCTGCCGAGGCCGAGCGGCGTAGTCGCCATTTCACCCGCGCCGGCGATCATCGCGTCGGCATCGCCGTACTGGATCAGG